>NZ_JABWNC020000050.1:0-3625 GCF_013368855.2 Escherichia sp. 93.0816
TTTCTGGCTTCCCGGCCATCACCTTTTACTTATTTAACAGCACGTTAACCCAGTTTTCCCGACGCGCGTTTTCACGCCCGCTCACCATAGCATCACCACCACCGCCTGTCATTCCGCTTTCCACTAAGTCCGTTTCCGGCAACCCGTGACGGGGGGCCGCCAGGCCGCCTCCGGCGGCATGGCGGGGCCACGGCGCGGGTCTGCGGGTGCGGGCGGCAGAGAGTCCGCAAGCGACGGAACGGCGCTCTGTGGCACCGCTGCCTGACCGGGGGTTGCCTTTGCATGACCACGCCGGACCGGGGCGGGTAGCGGAAGCTGGCGAGGCGGGAACGAGTGACGCGCGGCCTTTTTGCGCGGCACGAGCCGCCGCAGCCAGACGACGCCGGGCGGGCATAAAGCCCTTTTAAGCGGAGGCCGCCAGGCCGACACCCTTTTCTGGCTGACTGCCACACCATGACGCCGCCGCAGAACGGCACCGGAGCCGCCAGGGATGGCGGCGACTGCGGGGCCACAGAAGAACACCGCACCCGACAGCAGAGCGGAGCGCCAGCGAAGCTTTGCGCTGCACGGACTGCGGGGCTGAACGCGGGGGCGTCAGACATAATGCGGATTGTGCGAACACGAGCCGCGCGCAGCGGGTCGGGTTCGCCGCCGTTGCCACCCGGCGAGAGTGCGCATAATCCCCCGCATTATGTTGAATGACGTTTGCCCCGTGCCGCAGGGTCGCATGGGGCGCGGCAGCCTCCACGGGGCGAACGGCATTTACCCCCGCGCGCTCCGTTGGCAGGGGGGCAGTCAACCGCCAGGGAAGGCGGTTGTCTGCCCTGCACCTCACCCCACGGCCTTACAGGGATTGCCACCTGACTTTTCAGGCTGTCCGGCGACGATCACGTTTCCGCCCGGCGTCAGCGCCTCCGGCTGCGCTTCCTGCTGACCAGCGCCCGCTCCATCTCTGCGTGATTACGCTCCCGGCGCGTCTGCGGCTCTGCCACCGCATCTGCAACGTGCCGATCTGTCCACGTCTCGTCCTGCTCTTCCGGGTGCGTCAGCGCGTGGACTTCCTGCAAGTGGCCGATAGCCACCCGCGTGTAGACCTGCGTCGTCTCCAGCTTTTCATGGCCGAGGATCGCCTGGATATGCCGCGTGTCTGCGCCGTTGTCCAGCATCTGCGTGGCCATCGAGTGCCGGAAGATGTGACACGCCCCCGGTTTCTGTATCCGCGCTTTCTCCCGGATGGTTTCTCCGCCGATCTGCGTCAGCGTTCCCCGGTTCAGTCCCCTGCCGTGGTACGTCACGAACAGGTGACCGCTGTCGGCGCGTTGCGTCAGGTGAGGCCGGACGTTACGCAGGTAGCGCGTCACCCACTCCAGCGCCACATGGCCCACCGGAACAACCCGGTCTTTCTTCCCCTTGCCCTGGCGCACGTTCACCACGCCCCGCGTGAAGTCCACGTCACACAGCATCAGGTTTGCCACCTCCATGCGCCTGATCCCGGTACTCCACAGCACTTCCAGTATCGCCCGGTTACGCAGGCCCAGCGGCTTCTCCGTGTCCAGACTCTGTAACACCTGCGCCGGAAGCCGCTTCTCCTCCTTCGGCAGTGTCAGCATCTCCGCCGGACTGTAGAGGATGACGTGCCGCTTCAGCAGCCAGCGGAAGAAGTTCTTCACCGCACTGAGGCGGTTAAGCTGCCCGCCCACCGCCAGCGTGTTACCGTCGGCCTTGCGGTAGCTGCGAAGATGGCGCTGGTACGCTTCCAGCACCGCCAGGCTTATCTGCGGCGCATACAGCAGCCCGCGTTCCTCGCACCACGTCACGAACGGTAACAGCCGTTCGCGGTAGCCTTCCACGCTGCGCGCGCTGTAGCCTGCGGCTTCCAGGCTTTCCAGCCAGGCGAACACATGCCGGCGCTGCGTCGTGTGTTCGTTCTGGCGGCTGAGATAAAGGGCTTCCGGCCCCGGTGATTTGGGCTTTGTCATGATGATTGTCCTGAAGGTGATTACGGTACGATGGGGATAAGAACAGAGGGTGGAACAGTGATTTTCGTGCTGCCCCAACTTGCGGGGCAGTCAGGCCAGTAATGGCGCGGTCTGCGGGGGATTTTTACTCCCCCAACTTAGCCCCAACATGGGGGCAACTTAAGGGTAACTTGCGCTGATTCAGATCCAACTTGCGGGAGTCATACCGCTGGCGCACCGTCATGGGGTGTCAGGCAGCTTTCCGGTGTATTACTGTTACGGTGTGCGGTTTTCCTGGCTGCCGGGAACAGTGCGTTTTCATCTTCCCCAACTTGCGGCACATCAGTACCAGCACTGGCGCGGCTTACAGGCGGTTTCGCCGCCCCCAACTTAGCCCCATCTTTGGGGCAACTTAAGGGCAACTTGCCCGCGCCTTACCCCAACTTGCAGGAGTCATACACCGGGCTGTCCTCCGGTTCGATCAGGCCGCACAGGTGCGAGCCGTCACCGCTGCCGTCCCACAGCAACTCGTATTGCAGCAGGTGGCCCCGGCTGCCGCCGTGGATCAGCAGGTATTC
The DNA here is from genome assembly GCF_013368855.2 of Escherichia sp. 93.0816. Lineage (NCBI taxonomy): Bacteria > Pseudomonadati > Pseudomonadota > Gammaproteobacteria > Enterobacterales > Enterobacteriaceae > Escherichia > Escherichia sp. 93.0816. Next base: position 2,537 of record NZ_JABWNC020000050.1, read on the forward strand.
CATTTCTGCCAGCCGCATACAGTGGACTTTAAGCTGGTTGTCGCTCCACTGCGTGAAGTCGCGGATCTCCCGGCGCGTGAAGCGTACCTCGCCGGGTTTGCAGTGCTGCGCCGCTGCCAGTTCACCGACCATCGTCTGGATCAGCAGCAACAGCTTTCTGGTCTGCGGTGGCATCTCGTCCAGGGTGCGCCCGAGTATTTCATGTGCCAGGCGGTTCGCCAGAGCGATGTCCTCCCGCGTCACCTCGATGTACTCCACCACCTGCCCGCGATGTTCCACGCGCTTCACCTCCCGCTGGTACTGGTGCAGCAGCGCGATCGCCTGGATCAGCGTCAGGTATTTCATATGATCGCGCCGGGTGCGCGTTTTGTCGCTCATGAACGTGAGCTGCGAGGCGAACGGGTTCACCACGTTGAGCGGGCGTAACAGCCGCTGCGCGTTCTGGTGAAGCTGAGTGATGTAACTTTTTTCGTTAGCTGCCAGCAGTCCTTCCAGCGTCTGCGCGTGACGCTGCGCCGCGTGGATGGCTTCGGTCTGTTCCCGCGACTCGTTCACCGTCAGCACCAGACAACGGTTGAGTAACTCCTCGTCAACGTCGATCGCGGTGGTGGTCAGCATCAGCATCACCGGGCCTTTCACCGTGTACTGCTTCGTCACCAGGTTGCCACTGGCGTCATCCTTACCCGTTGACGCGATCGTTAACTCGCCGTCCGACTGCAACAGCTTGAGCGCATACGCCGCCTGGCGCACACCTTCTTCTTCCGCGATGGCGAGGATCTTGTGTTGCAGGTTGGTTTCACCCAGGTAGAACAGGCTCTGCCCGGTCATGGCGCTGTATTGCAGACGCTCTTCCGGCGGGATCAGGTTCAGCACCGCATCCATCAGCGAGGACTTACCCGCCGCGCTCGATGACTGGATCAGCACCGCCAGCGGCCTGTCCAGCTTGCGCGACACCGCCGCCAGGTACGCCGCCGTCAGGTTGGTGGATTCACCGACCACGCCACACGCCGCCATGTCTGCCGCGATGCGTGACGCAAGACACTCGTCGCGCAGCAGATCCAGCGCCGCCTCCCGATCTTCCGGCGTCAT
>NZ_JABWNC020000051.1:0-3522 GCF_013368855.2 Escherichia sp. 93.0816
ACTGGTGACCTACTGATTACAAGTCAGTTGCTCTACCTACTGAGCTAAGTCGGCATCAAGTAGCGCGCATTCTATGGAGACATGCGAGCTCATGCAACTAAAAAATTGCATAATTTGTTTTGTTGGTCATATTTTAAACAACTCGATGAAGAAACAGTCGAACAATGAGCAGATTAGCACATTTTTTCAGCATTGTTCTGCTTAACAATATGCGCCAGTTAAAACACCATTCTTTTTATCAGATGGAATATCTGTCACATTGCTTTTCACCGATAGCTTCCCGTAAGCGATTTTTTCTTATTATTCCTCCCCATCTGGTGTTACCCTCCTGCCCATTAACCCATTCAACAGAACTGTGACGCGCCATGGCAAATATCGCTTTGCCGATAAAGCTATGACCGTCAGAAACATGCTTATGAGTATAAAAGAGCAAACGTTAATGACGCCTTACCTACAGTTTGACCGCAACCAGTGGGCAGCTCTGCGTGATTCCGTACCGATGACGTTATCGGAAGATGAGATCGCCCGTCTCAAAGGTATTAATGAAGATCTCTCGTTAGAAGAAGTTGCCGAGATCTATTTGCCTTTGTCGCGTTTGCTGAACTTCTATATAAGCTCGAATCTGCGCCGTCAGGCGGTTCTGGAACAGTTTCTTGGCACTAACGGACAACGCATTCCTTACATTATCAGCATCGCAGGCAGTGTAGCTGTGGGGAAAAGTACAACCGCCCGTGTATTACAGGCGCTTTTAAGCCGTTGGCCGGAACATCGCCGTGTTGAACTGATCACCACCGATGGTTTTCTTCATCCCAACAAAGTACTTAAAGAACGCGGGCTGATGAAAAAGAAAGGCTTCCCGGAATCGTATGATATGCATCGTCTGGTGAAGTTTGTTTCCGATCTCAAATCGGGTGTACCAAACGTTACGGCACCGGTTTACTCGCATCTTATTTATGATGTAATCCCAAATGGTGATAAAACCGTTGTTCAGCCTGATATCCTAATTCTTGAAGGACTAAATGTCTTACAAAGTGGGATGGATTATCCGCACGACCCGCATCATGTATTTGTTTCTGATTTTGTCGATTTTTCGATATATGTTGATGCGCCTGAAGACTTACTTCAAACATGGTATATCAACCGCTTCCTGAAATTCCGCGAAGGGGCTTTTACAGACCCGGATTCCTATTTCCATAACTATGCGAAATTAACTAAGGAAGAAGCGATCAAAACCGCCATGACACTGTGGAAAGAGATCAACTGGCTGAACTTAAAGCAAAATATTCTACCCACTCGCGAGCGCGCCAGTTTAATCCTGACGAAGAGTGCTAATCATGCGGTAGAAGAAGTCAGACTACGCAAATAATTTGCAGGGGAGCTAATGCTCCCCTTTCTTATTTTTCTGCACTACGCAGGGATATTTCACCACCCATCCAGGGTTTTATTATTCCATCCTGCTCAAGCAATAAAGCGCCCTGTTTGTCTATTCCGCGTGAAATACCAAATATTTCTTTATCACCAATGATAAGTTTCACTGGGCGATTAATAAAATTATCCAGCTTTTCCCAGCGCGAAAGATAAGGTGCCAATCCTTCTTGCTCGAAGAGTTCCAGCGCCGCGCGTAATTCACGTATTAGCATGGCCGCCAACGTATTACGATCGAGATTGATCCCTGCTTCCTGCAATGTGATCCATCCCTGGTTAACGACACTCTCTTCAACACGACGCATTGCCATGTTGATCCCGGCGCCAATGACTATTTGCGCTGCATCGCCGGTTTTGCCAGTCAGCTCCACAAGAATGCCTGCCAGCTTGCGATCCTGCAGATAGAGGTCATTAGGCCATTTAACGCGAACTTTATCTGCACCCAGCTTGCGTAATACTTCCGCCATCACGATACCGATAACCAGACTTAAACCAATTGCCGCAGCCGGGCCTTGTTCCAGACGCCAGAACATCGACAAATATAAGTTTGCGCCAAAAGGCGAAAACCATTTCCGACCACGGCGACCACGGCCTGCCTGCTGATATTCTGCGACGCATGCATCGCCCGATTTAAGCTCTTCGATACGATCAAGAAGGTACTGATTAGTTGAGTCAATTACTGGCAGCACGGCTACACTACCGCCATCCAGCTGGCTCAATATCTGTTCAGCATTAAGTAACTGAATGGGCTCAGGCAGGCTGTATCCTTTACCCGGAACGGTAAAGACATCAACGCCCCAGTCACGCAGCGTCTGAATGTGTTTATTAATGGCCGCCCGGCTCATTCCTAACGTTTCACCTAGCTGCTCGCCAGAGTGAAATTCGCCGTTCGCTAACAGCGCGATTAATTTCAGTGGAACGGTATTATCCTTCATGAAATCGTCTCCACTGCGCTAACTTCACCTGATGCACCAATAAAGCGAACTTCGGGCTCAAGCCAGACATTAAATTTTTCACCAACGTTCTGTCTTACATGATGTGCCAGTTGCACGACATCTTCGCTTTTTGCATTGCCTTCATTGATGAGAACTAACGCCTGTTGACGGTGTACCGCAGCCCCACCAATTTGCGTCCCTTTTAGCTGACACTGATCGATGAGCCAGCCAGCAGCCAGTTTTACTGAACCATCCGCCTGGGGGTAATTCGGTGCCGTTGGAAATTGTGCCAACAACGCGTTAGCCGTTTCGGCAGATACAACAGGATTTTTGAAGAAACTACCGGCATTGCCGTTCACTTTTGGATCGGGAAGCTTTGTCGTTCTCATATGGCACACTGCATCAAATACTTGCAGTGGCGTTACTGTTGAAGGCTCCAGACGAGTTAAGTCACCGTAAGTCAGTACAGGTTGCCACTCTTTTGGCAGACGCAGACCTACGGCTACAATGGCGAAGCGATCCTGATATTCATGCTTAAAAATACTGTCGCGATAGCCAAAGCGGCACTCTTTGGCAGTTAAGCGCACTTGCTTGCCTGTCGCCAGTTCAACACAGTCAACATAATCGCAAACTCGCTGTAATTCTACGCCATAAGCGCCAATATTCTGGATAGGCGATGAGCCGACACAACCAGGAATTAATGCCAGATTTTCCAGACCGGGCATTCCTTGCTGCAAAGTGTATTTCACCAGACGATGCCAGTTTTCTCCTGCACCCACATGTAAATACCATGCATCAGGTTTATCATTAATTTCGATTCCTTTGATTCGGTTGATGATCACCGTTCCGCAATAATCCTCAAGGAAAAGTACGTTGCTTCCTTCCCCCAGAATAAGAACAGGCTGTCCTTCTGCGGTCGCATGTTGCCAGGCATTGAGTAATTGTTGTTCGTCTTCCGCGTATACAATGTACTGAGCATTATGATCAATGCCAAAGGTGTTCCAGGGTTTTAAGGAGTGGTTCATAGCTGCTTTCCTGATGCAAAAACGTGGCTAGTTTACCGTATCTGCGGGGGGATGGCTTGTAGATATGACGACAGGAGAAGTTTTCACCAGCGCAAAAAGGCCATCCTTCCGGATGGCCTTTCGCTTTATCTGATGCC
>NZ_JABWNC020000052.1:0-2955 GCF_013368855.2 Escherichia sp. 93.0816
AAGAAACATCTTCGGGTTGTGAGGTTAAGCGACTAAGCGTACACGGTGGATGCCCTGGCAGTCAGAGGCGATGAAGGACGTGCTAATCTGCGATAAGCGTCGGTAAGGTGATATGAACCGTTATAACCGGCGATTTCCGAATGGGGAAACCCAGTGTGTTTCGACACACTATCATTAACTGAATCCATAGGTTAATGAGGCGAACCGGGGGAACTGAAACATCTAAGTACCCCGAGGAAAAGAAATCAACCGAGATTCCCCCAGTAGCGGCGAGCGAACGGGGAGCAGCCCAGAGCCTGAATCAGTGTGTGTGTTAGTGGAAGCGTCTGGAAAGGCGTGCGATACAGGGTGACAGCCCCGTACACAAAAATGCACATACTGTGAGCTCGATGAGTAGGGCGGGACACGTGGTATCCTGTCTGAATATGGGGGGACCATCCTCCAAGGCTAAATACTCCTGACTGACCGATAGTGAACCAGTACCGTGAGGGAAAGGCGAAAAGAACCCCGGCGAGGGGAGTGAAAAAGAACCTGAAACCGTGTACGTACAAGCAGTGGGAGCCCTGATTTATCAGGGTGACTGCGTACCTTTTGTATAATGGGTCAGCGACTTATATTCTGTAGCAAGGTTAACCGAATAGGGGAGCCGAAGGGAAACCGAGTCTTAACTGGGCGTTAAGTTGCAGGGTATAGACCCGAAACCCGGTGATCTAGCCATGGGCAGGTTGAAGGTTGGGTAACACTAACTGGAGGACCGAACCGACTAATGTTGAAAAATTAGCGGATGACTTGTGGCTGGGGGTGAAAGGCCAATCAAACCGGGAGATAGCTGGTTCTCCCCGAAAGCTATTTAGGTAGCGCCTCGTGAATTCATCTCCGGGGGTAGAGCACTGTTTCGGCAAGGGGGTCATCCCGACTTACCAACCCGATGCAAACTGCGAATACCGGAGAATGTTATCACGGGAGACACACGGCGGGTGCTAACGTCCGTCGTGAAGAGGGAAACAACCCAGACCGCCAGCTAAGGTCCCAAAGTCATGGTTAAGTGGGAAACGATGTGGGAAGGCCCAGACAGCCAGGATGTTGGCTTAGAAGCAGCCATCATTTAAAGAAAGCGTAATAGCTCACTGGTCGAGTCGGCCTGCGCGGAAGATGTAACGGGGCTAAACCATGCACCGAAGCTGCGGCAGCGACACTATGTGTTGTTGGGTAGGGGAGCGTTCTGTAAGCCTGCGAAGGTGGCCTGTGAGGGTTGCTGGAGGTATCAGAAGTGCGAATGCTGACATAAGTAACGATAAAGCGGGTGAAAAGCCCGCTCGCCGGAAGACCAAGGGTTCCTGTCCAACGTTAATCGGGGCAGGGTGAGTCGACCCCTAAGGCGAGGCCGAAAGGCGTAGTCGATGGGAAACAGGTTAATATTCCTGTACTTGGTGTTACTGCGAAGGGGGGACGGAGAAGGCTATGTTGGCCGGGCGACGGTTGTCCCGGTTTAAGCGTGTAGGCTGGTTTTCCAGGCAAATCCGGAAAATCAAGGCTGAGGCGTGATGACGAGGCACTACGGTGCTGAAGCAACAAATGCCCTGCTTCCAGGAAAAGCCTCTAAGCATCAGGTAACATCAAATCGTACCCCAAACCGACACAGGTGGTCAGGTAGAGAATACCAAGGCGCTTGAGAGAACTCGGGTGAAGGAACTAGGCAAAATGGTGCCGTAACTTCGGGAGAAGGCACGCTGATGCGTAGGTGAAGCGACTTGCTCGTGGAGCTGAAATCAGTCGAAGATACCAGCTGGCTGCAACTGTTTATTAAAAACACAGCACTGTGCAAACACGAAAGTGGACGTATACGGTGTGACGCCTGCCCGGTGCCGGAAGGTTAATTGATGGGGTCAGCCGCAAGGCGAAGCTCTTGATCGAAGCCCCGGTAAACGGCGGCCGTAACTATAACGGTCCTAAGGTAGCGAAATTCCTTGTCGGGTAAGTTCCGACCTGCACGAATGGCGTAATGATGGCCAGGCTGTCTCCACCCGAGACTCAGTGAAATTGAACTCGCTGTGAAGATGCAGTGTACCCGCGGCAAGACGGAAAGACCCCGTGAACCTTTACTATAGCTTGACACTGAACATTGAGCCTTGATGTGTAGGATAGGTGGGAGGCTTTGAAGCGTGGACGCCAGTCTGCGTGGAGCCGACCTTGAAATACCACCCTTTAATGTTTGATGTTCTAACGTGGACCCGTGATCCGGGTTGCGGACAGTGTCTGGTGGGTAGTTTGACTGGGGCGGTCTCCTCCTAAAGAGTAACGGAGGAGCACGAAGGTTGGCTAATCCTGGTCGGACATCAGGAGGTTAGTGCAATGGCATAAGCCAGCTTGACTGCGAGCGTGACGGCGCGAGCAGGTGCGAAAGCAGGTCATAGTGATCCGGTGGTTCTGAATGGAAGGGCCATCGCTCAACGGATAAAAGGTACTCCGGGGATAACAGGCTGATACCGCCCAAGAGTTCATATCGACGGCGGTGTTTGGCACCTCGATGTCGGCTCATCACATCCTGGGGCTGAAGTAGGTCCCAAGGGTATGGCTGTTCGCCATTTAAAGTGGTACGCGAGCTGGGTTTAGAACGTCGTGAGACAGTTCGGTCCCTATCTGCCGTGGGCGCTGGAGAACTGAGGGGGGCTGCTCCTAGTACGAGAGGACCGGAGTGGACGCATCACTGGTGTTCGGGTTGTCATGCCAATGGCACTGCCCGGTAGCTAAATGCGGAAGAGATAAGTGCTGAAAGCATCTAAGCACGAAACTTGCCCCGAGATGAGTTCTCCCTGACTCCTTGAGAGTCCTGAAGGAACGTTGAAGACGACGACGTTGATAGGCCGGGTGTGTAAGCGCAGCGATGCGTTGAGCTAACCGGTACTAATGAACCGTGAGGCTTAACCTTACAACGCCGAAGATGTTTTGGCGGAT
>NZ_JABWNC020000053.1:0-2722 GCF_013368855.2 Escherichia sp. 93.0816
TCCGCTATCGCTACGTGACTGGGTCATGGCTGCGCCCCGACACCCGCTAAAACCCCCTGACGCGCCCTGACGGGCTTGTCTGCTGACGAAAACGCCCACGGGAAAGCCGTGACCGCCTCCGTCAGCTTCGTTATGTTCCTGTTTCACTTTCGGCCTCAAAGCGAATCTGGATGCTGTTCTGGAGTTCTTCTGCGAGTTCGTGCAGTCGTTCGCACATGGCCGCCTGTTCGTCAGCATCCAGAGCATCCAGTTTTTCAAGCAGTGTCAGGCTCTGGCTTTTGATAAATCGCGCCATATTCAGCGCAGTTTGTTGTTGTTTGTTCACCTTCCGTTGTTCTCCGTCAGTTCCGGGTGTCGGGGGGACCCTGAGCAGGTGGTAATTGTAAGACGTTGCGGGCGACGGTATTACAATTGCACATCCTGTCCTGTTTCTTTAGGACGTATCATGGCACAGCATATCAACTGATAAATAATCCCTGTGCAGTGCAGCCGCTGTTGCATAAAATTTCGCTCTGCGTCGAGTGTTTCTTAATCAATAATTCCGCTGATACTCCGGAAAAACGCGAGTCTGTTCTCATGCCTGAAATGCCCACACCCCACGCAAAAACAATTTTTTGCTGATTTTTCTTTATAAATAGAGAGTTATGACAAATTAGTTCTTCTTGCTCTCTTTGTGATATTTAAAAAAGCGGTGTTGGCGCAGCTACAACACCGCGCCGACACCGCTTTTTAGGGGTGGTACTGACTATTTTCATAAAAAACATCATCTTATATTAGGGGTGCTGCTAGCTGCGCGGTGTGTTTTTTTACAGGACGCCCCTGGGGGCGCTGCCAGGGGTGTCTGTTCAGATATGTAGCAATGAGTCAGGGATTCACGAACTGAAAATGTCCGAAAATGTGTCTCATGGGCACTGTATGCGCCCAAACCGATCGTCATTCACTTTCATGCATAGCTATGCAGTGAGCTGAAAGCGAGCCTGACGCATTTTTCCGGTTTACCCCGGGGAAAACATCTCTTTTTGCGGTGTTTGCGGCAGAATCGCGTTCAGCGCGTTTTAGCGGTGCGCGCAATACGGGATTATGGTAAATATGATTGATATTCGTAGATGCTGGGTTAACTATTTATTTTGTGCGTGGAGTTGAAATTGGTAATGATTAGAATGGCTATGACCTATAAATGTTTATCATGCCATTGGTGTAAAACTGTGCCTAAATGTAGCGATGTTTTAGTTGATGGGGGGAATGCTTTTAGTCAGTGCCCAAATTGTGGCTCTGTTTTAGTTGATTCAAAAAAAGCCAATTTCATTAATGCAGTTTTTGCGAATATAATGTTTAAAATAAAATCATAAATAATTTTGTTGTTTGTGTGATTGTTCGTGAGTTGACACCCTCCATAGCACCTGGCCATAACGGTGCTATGCACTTAGTGAAACCGTTAGTTGCTGTTCAAATGCTTCCGTTGGTTCTGATTGGTGAGTTTATCTGAGATTTTTATATATTCAGCCTTTATCAATTCATCACCATATTTTCTCTCAAGTCTTTTGACAATAAAATGACCTCGAGCCATATCTTGATAATAGTCGGTAAACATCGTGTTTAATGTGGCTCCAGCCAGTGCTCCAATAACAGGAGCAGCTTGAGCTGCCATTTTTTCTGTAATAACTATACCAAATCTTGTCGCAACTTTTTCTATTAACGAAGCTAACCATTTTCCTGTTTGTGTTGAAGCAGCGTTCTTGACAGCAATGTTAGAAATTTCTTTGGATAAATCTTGTACGATCTCAGCAGTCAAATTCCTTGTTGCATAGTATGCAGTATTAACTGCATCATCGTCCTCAGATGGTCCTCCGAAGGAAAACACCGCTAAACACTCTAGTTTTGTATCAATCCTATCTAGATCAAAACCTTCACTTCTTGCTATGTCCGCAATTGAACGAAGCATAATTGTCGTTGAAACTGGTAACTCAATTGCTAATGCAGAAAAGCCAAAAGCACCACCAATGGCTCCAGATAAGGCAGCAAAGAACTTATTTGTCTTAGTTGATGCTATTCGGTTAGGTTCATTGTCTAGGCTCCATAAGGCTGCATTAGCAGCTTTGTTGAGAGATTTTTCTACTAGGCTATAAATTTTCTTTTCTGCTCCTTTGGGAAGTTTACTCATTAAGTAATCTATTGGGGTTCCAACTAATTGGGTTAGTGTTTCTGTAATTGTATCTTGTTCTAATAATTCTACGGCTCTTTCTAAAGCGCGCAGATCTTCTTCTTCAAGATGCATGTAAAAATCCCTTATGAATCAATCTGTAGCCTACTTTTTGTAAGTGGTCTGTTTTGGGATCTTACCTTGGGAGAATTCAGTGATTCAACGGGCGAGATGCCGATATCATTGTTGTCCGTGAAGTAGGAGTGATGAAAAGATCAAAGGATCCTCTTGAGATCCTTTTTTTCTGCGCGTAATCTGCTGCCAGTAAACGAAAAAACCGCCTGGGGAGGCGGTTTAGTCGAAGGTTAAGTCAGTTGGGGACTGCTTAACCGGGTAACTGGCTTGGTGGAGCACAGATACCAAATACTGTCCTTCTAGTGTAGCCGCAGTTAGGCCACCACTTCAAGAACTCTTAATATCTCAATCCACCTTGTCCAGTTACCAGTGGCTGCTGCCAGTGGCGCTTTGTCGTGTCTTACCGGGTTGGACTCAAGACGATAGTTACCGGATAAGGCGCAGCGG
>NZ_JABWNC020000054.1:0-2691 GCF_013368855.2 Escherichia sp. 93.0816
GTTTTGTTTAAAGAACATAACATTGTTACATTTAATGTCAGAGGATGAGGATATCTCAGCAACAAAATCTGAGATATTAAGACCTGATGTTGTTGCTTATTCAACAGAGAATGAATCCTTAGTTCTTATTGAGTTAAAAAACTTTTCAACACCAACAAGGGAAGCTGGAACTGAGTTGGTGGCATATGCTGCGGAACTAAAAAGTTACTTGTCATACTTGTCTGATGGAGATATTACCAATGTACTTATATCACCTGACTGGCCACCTCTGGTTAGACACTTTATTTTTAATATGATCGTGTGGCAGAAGAAAAACTTTCTATGTTTAGAACCTTGCTATGATTTACAAGGTAACGTATCACTTACTCCTTTAGATATTAATAAATTAGTTATTGCGGAAGAAGCACTCAAGTTCTCATTTCGTCATCTTGGTGGGTTTCATATATGTTTGTATGATGATGAAATGTATAATAAACCGACTTCAACTTCTCGTTTACATTCGAAATTGAATGTTATTAAAGCCAGCATGGCAAAAATGTCCTCAGACGGTGAAAAGACTAATAGCCATGGGTTTGCTATTTTATGTAGAAATTTGAATGAGAGAACTTTAGCGCCATATACGATTACTCTAGTTAATGTTTCTGCGTTTTCTTCCATAGAGCGATACTTTCATTCGCCACAAATATCCAATGCTTCTCAACTCCCTAGAATAGGACAAAAAATTTATGACATTTACACTCATTACCAACCATCAGGTTTTGGGGCATCAATGTCGAAAATTTACAATTCTGGGAAGGCATATTTAGAAAAAATTAATTGCAAGCCGCGGATCGAGGTTATAGACACCTGGGATGTATTGCAAGCACATACACATGCGCCTTATATGGAAATGGTTCATATTGAAACGTGGGGAGTTTTTAAAGAAAAATTGATTGAAGGTCTAAATGAATGTTATGAGGATGAATATTACACACCTGATTTTGACGATGTAGATTTTTGCATGGTGTGTATTGAATCCTTAATTGACCAGAATTATGAATTTATAAAACTTTTTTGAAGAAAAGGGGCCGAAGCCCCTTTGAATTTTGCGCTGAAAAAAGTGTTGCTAGGATGTTAGCAAGCTATGGTTAAGAACGTCTGCCGTAATTGTCTATCACAGCGTTGAGCGGTCTGGTTTATGTTAGCGGAGTCTTAATCGAGTTGATTAAAAGGCCAAACCGCTCAACGCTGTGTCTGGCGGAGAGTAATGGAATCGAACCATCATCGCTTGCGCAATGGGACGGTTTTCAAGACCGCTTGAGCACCATGCTCCCTACTCTCCGGCCGTTGTGGTGGCCGGTACTGAATCTCCGGCATACGGTGCAGCCAATTAGGACTACGGACGATCACCGCTCGCGAAAGGGAAGATTTGCGGCCGCATTTCCCTAACATCCAAGAAAGCTATCGCATCAGTCTGCGAATCCACCACAACGGTAAGATCACTACCTTTCGACCAGTCATTGTGCACATGAACGACGATTAACCGTAATGATCTTATCGTTGTATTGGTGCCGGTTAACGGACTCGAACCGCTGACCTCTGGCCTAACATCGAATCGTTGTCATTTGACCAGCAAGGCTGTCTACCGAAGTAGAAACGATGCTTTGGCTCTCGCGCTCTCCCGCTGAGCTAAACCGGCAATTTGGTGGGGAGTGATGGAGTCGAACCACCCGAGTCGCAATGACAGTAGATTTACAGTCTACCCCGCTACCCCTACGGACTAACTCCCCTAAAGTGGCGATGATGGGTGGATTCGAACCACCGACCAGTTGGTTAACAGCCAACTGCTCTACCGCTGAGCTACACCATCAATTCAGCACTGCCAGTATTTATTACTCAACAGTGCCAATCGCGGCGGTTTAGTTTCTGCCAGGAAATGCACCGCTACTTGCACTTTTCGTTAGTGCCAGACGTTTTCGACTTCGCTCAATAGTAGGCAAAATCTTTAAGTAGATGATGTTTTTGAGGACAGCGCCTACTTTGTAATTTATACAATGTGATGTATGGAATCATTTGTTGTGAAAACAGGCACCAATGGCAACAGTGGTTAAACCTACACAACAATCCTGTCTTCACAACGTTGAGGCCACTACTCCGATTGAATGTTTGCCCAACATGTTACATATCAACGCTCGCCGGTATCTCTGTGAATAGAACCTTAGAATTGATAAAAATGTAATGGCCTCAACGTTGTGTGCTGGCTAACCATACCAGCCGGGCTACGCCGCCGCTTTTTAACCCAGTATAAACGACATAATTGAACAAAATGACGTAACAGGATGGGCGGTCAGTGGCTAAGAATCCGGGAGTCATATGGAGTTGAAAATATACCAACCGCCCATTCTGTTACTTCATCGGAGGGAACATGAATGTTCCCTCCTGCGTTCTGCAATCACACTCGCTCAGTGTGTCCCATTTCGGTAACGAGGCTGGAAACTGACCTCGCTGGTGTTTGGCTTATTAGGCTACTGCCAGATAGACTTCTTCGTTTGCACTTGTATTTAAGTTCAAACAATCGCGTCTCAACGAAAACAAAGTCATCTTATACACAAAAGATAAGTAAGTAAATACTTATCATTGTATTTTTATTCGGTTGTGACTTTTTTGATCAAGGCCACTCTACGACTAGGTGTTCTTGTGATGGTGGCAGTG
>NZ_JABWNC020000055.1:0-2525 GCF_013368855.2 Escherichia sp. 93.0816
GATACTTCATTTAACTTCTGCATTTCGTTACCTTTTATCTCTTGAGTATCAGGCAAGCTGTTCCTGATATCCATTAGGTTTTTAGCATAATGACTGGGTAATATTTTTATTTCAGATGCATTTGGTACGCTGCTTCCATAGTTGTAATCCCTTTCCTCCTCACCCAAAGAAAGAAAGTCCGCAACTTTCTGTTGGTTTATCTGCCATGACACACCTGAAAGAAAGTGTTTGGACATATGCTGCATAACATTTTCATATTCGCGTCTGGACTGCACCCAACGCAAACACAATAAAACAGCCCTTTTTCTTGCGCTGAACATAACCAGGCTTTCACAATGAGTCTGTGCATTTGATGCCGGGCTTGCAACATCATCCCAAAAACCATGTTCAATTAATGAAGCTATCGCAGCACCTTTACTCTCTGGAGCAGAGTATTTTAAACAGTCACCGTCAGAATCAATAATTTCTTGCATCAATTTCACTCGCTGCTCTTTTAATTCCCAGCTATCTCGAAGTAAGTTTGTTAAGGTTTCTTTTTGACTCCATGCCTGCCTGGAAAAATTATCAATTCCATACATCATGACTAATAATGGAAGTGCACAAAATGCATAATAATCACCTTCCCTGATTACATTTTCCGATAACTTAATGTAATCAGCATTGCGAAGCATGTAAGTTAGGCATGGAAGGAATTCGGTAATTATCGCTTTACCATCTATATCAAATGCGACACTCCCTTTTCCCCCAACGCCCCAACATATGCCTCCTCTGGCCAATATTCGAACTTTCCCGTCTTCATAACTAAACCTAACAGAACCGCACCATCCAACTCCTAGTTGGGCTGAGACGTCTAAGGCAACTTTGGCTAGTTGCGTATATTTTGACTCTTTATTGTCGGGATTTAACCAGTAAATATAACCGGCCAGATTTACTGAAGCCTGAGCACCAGAAAATATTGTGAGCTCTCCTTTTATCTCCGGATCTTTCACAGTCTGACTGATATCAATACTACGTTGCCCTGGAGGAGTACTATCACCTGAAGAACCAGGTATTCCCTTCGCCCAATTACTTTTTACCGATACGCCTAACTCAACGCCCAGGCTTGCACCAACACTACCAGCAAGAGTCAGTTCAAAGTCAAAACGTAAAACCCCCAGATTTCCCATTCCGCCGCCCATTTCAGACTTCAGAGGATAAGTCAAGGTAATACCATGTATATCAGGGAGTGAAATCGTAAATTTACTCTTAGACTCAGCAAGAACCAGACCTGCGTAGGCACTTGCTTTTCCACTAGTGACTGCCTCTCTTTTTATTTTTTTACCTTGATTACGAAAATCTACTTCAAACGGATTTAATTCCTCTGTCAGGCCCGCGCCATAAGTCCAGCGCATGAATTGTGATTGGGAATCAAAGCCAAATTTATCTCCCTGGTAAGGAGAATGTTTAAGGCTGTCATTCATCTCTCTGGCCCACACACCAAGAACCCCCGTATGCTTCTTTACTAATTCCTGCTCAGCCTTCAACATTTTTGGCTTTATTTTACTTATCTGAGATTTAAGCTTATCGTAATCAATCTTTTCCCGTACTCTTATCTTCCCTTCACTATCGGTATACGACTCTGATACAACGAAACTCTTATCGCCAGATTTTTTATCATCACCTTCAAGTGGATAACGTCGCCATTTGCTGTCAATCTGATCTGAACGAGCATAAATATATCGGACGCCTTTCCCCCCCCCGCGAACTTCAATTAATTCCAGCAGACCTACAGCACTTTTGCTGCTGCTATCAAGGAATGTGGCCTTTGGAAGGCTCTCTATTGGAGAAAGTGTCGTCAATTTAACTTTCAATTTTTTATTCAGTTCATCGAGACGCTGAGCTTCCTGTTGTATCTGAGTTTGCAGTAGCTTTTGTTCCCCTACCTGCGTCCAGTTCAATTTGATACATTGCAACGTCAAGTCATCAATACGCATTTGTGTATCAAGCTGATTACCTAACAACTTATTGAGTTCATTACTTTCCTGCTCCAGCGCATCACCATCTACAGCCAGAAAGGTTTCACTGTCCGCATGAAAATATAAACGGATGCCAGAAGCATAACTGGCTTTAATCCCATTAGCCTGTATTCCTGTGTTACCACTACCATGAACGGTATCTGTTGTATTACCCATGAAGGTAACTCCTTTTACTTATTATTTGTTATATTCAGGCCAACTATCCGAGTTCAACTTTTATTTTTTCCGGCAATGCTGTAAAGATTTCAGCGGTTTTTCCCTCAGAATCTGTCACGCCTGAATAAATAATACCCTTGCCAGTTGTGATCCGATATCGTGTGTCTGGCATGGGCTGGCCAGTTTTATTATCGTGCGCTACAAAAAACTCACTATACCCTCCAGGAAAATCAGGTACGGAGGATGTATAGCTGGTCGCTCCCATTTTCTGAGCATTAACACATTTCCACAGAATATTACCTTCACAGCCCAGAATAATATTTTTACCCTGCAACTGAATGAACGACCCGTCCA
>NZ_JABWNC020000056.1:0-2306 GCF_013368855.2 Escherichia sp. 93.0816
TACAATCTGCACAGGTACTATGATCCGGATGTCGGGCGGTTTACGCAGCCGGACCTGATAGGGCTGGCGGGGGGATTAAACCTCTATAGTTATGCGCCTAACCCGCTGGGGTGGATCGATCCGTTAGGTTTGACAACAACCCCTATCTATGAGAATCCTGGTCATCATGACCCCAATTATCTACCAAATAGACAGGTTCCATTTAATAGTACAAAAAGTGTAATTCCTCCTAATGCAGAAACACTTTTTGGGTATAGTCAGGTCGATCCTAATGACCCTAAAACTCGATGGACAAAAGTTGGTGAAGGTAAAAAAGCAGTATGGCATAGATTCCAGAGTAGTGCTGGGGATGGTTCTAAGCCTTTCCACTGGAATGGTTCTACTGATGGTGTGGATATAAAAGGTAGAGCAAGGGCTATAGATATCAAAAATGTTCCTAGAGCAGCAAGAAACATGAAAGGGTGTGAGCTATGATTACTCAACTAATAGGTGATAAGTCTCATATTGCAGTGGAGTATTATTTAGAAAATAAATCTGTATTTATTGGGCGAGCAAAATTTTGGATTCATAATGCCTTTTTTGGAAGTTTAGATGATACGATTTTTTTTGATGGTTATTTAATCGGTGGTTTAGTTGAGGTTTTAAATAAAGATAAATTAAATAATAGATATGCATTAAACAAGCCTTCTGAAATATATCATTTACTGGACAAAGACAGAGAATTTGGTGATGATGATCTTTATAATTTAGCAAGCTCCTATCGTATAAACTTAGGAACATGGACTGATTATTTTGATATTTATTCGTATAGAATCACAGATAACACAGGCGTTATATTATGGAGGTTTATTGGTGGGAGTGATGATTTAAAAGATTTAGAAAATTACCCATTACATGTATTTTGTGAGAGAATAAATTATGATGAGTTATCTAATCTTATAGAGAGAATTCGCATGATAAACAATTAATCATATTCTAAAGTATTGGGAGCTTTTCAAGCTAAGCATAAATAATATCTTAGCTAAGAAATTATATCTCCCCAGTTCATGAAATCATAATAGTAGGTCCTGGCACTATGACGTTACAGCCTTGATAACTTATATACGAAGTTGATGGTACGATCGGTCAGATGGGTAGATTACTCAACCTGACCCGATAGGCTTAAGGGGCGGGGTTAACTTATATGCTTATGCGCCAAATCCAGTAAGCTGGATAGATCCGCTTGGGTTAAATACCACCTGCTTAAAAGCCGAGAATGGTTACTCAAGAGGGAAAAGGCATGGGATGAAACTACATCCTAACGCAGCTCAAGCAATTGCAGATAAAGAAAAGAATCCTCATGGAGTTTGGAGAAGCAAGGATGATCTGAAATATGCTGGAGAACAAGCTGCCACGCTAAAACCGGGAGAGATGAAAGATTTTCCTATAAATCAAAATAGTAAGAGTGAAGTTTATATTCCCGGGGGAAATGGAGTACCTATTAAACCGGATAAAATTCGGGTCAGAAATAATGGGGATGGGACTTTTCACGGTTTTCCAATTGACTCATCGACAGCAGGACCCATTTTTGAAAAGGGTAAGTAATATGTTCAAAATAGAAATTGATGATACTTATGAAAAAGGCCTCATGGATGAAGAGGATATTAATTTATCGGAGGCTATATTTTCCGTATATCCCATATCATCCGGGTGTTTTTATATAAACTGGAATGGTGTTCATATTTCACTAACCCTTAATTGCCTGAGTGAAATTATTGATGATATTATCAAAATGCTTGATGGTATCATTTGCGGGGTTGACTTTGAATGCAATTTTTTATGTGAATCCTTTACGGTATTATTAGATGTTAAAATAGAAAAAAAGAATATTAAAATTTATTCAAATTGGATCTCCATAAATACGGATGAACTTTCTAGGTTAAATTCGAGCGAAAGTGTGTTGCTTATAAATAAATATAAATATATCTATGAATGGAACGAATTATTATCTGTCATAAATAATGATCTAAAGTCGGTTGGGTATCATTTTTTATTTTTAGACAAAAAGCTTTATTTTTATAATAAATTCCTGCAGCAGGAAGATAATATATGATTTTATAAAAATAATTGAGGGATGACACATATCATCGAACTACATTGTCTTTAATAGCATGACGCGGGACTGTACTATCATCGGTTCCGGTACTATGATTGCGAGACGTGGCAGTATCGGTGTGTTGACCCGATAGGGCTAAGAGGCGGGTTAAACTTATATGCTTATGCGCCTAATCCGTTAAGCTGGATCGATCCGCTGGGGCTAAGTGGTG
>NZ_JABWNC020000057.1:0-2176 GCF_013368855.2 Escherichia sp. 93.0816
GCCGGAAAAAGCCGAAGCGTTTATTGCCTCGCTTTCTGCCAGCCAGCGGCGCAGCGTTGATGACATCGAACGCAGCCTGCAAAACGACCGCTTATCACAGCAGGCGGAGGCACTGGAAAATCAGGGTAAATGGGCGCAGGCGGCAGCACTTCAGCGTCAGCGACTGGCGCTCGATCCCGGCAGTGTGTGGATTACTTACCGGCTTTCGCAGGATCTCTGGCAGGCCGGGCAACGCAGCCAGGCCGATACGTTAATGCGCAACCTGGCGCAACAGAAGCCGAACGACCCGGAGCAGGTTTACGCTTACGGACTGTATCTTTCCGGTCACGACCAGGACAGAGCCGCGCTGGCGCATATCAACAGCCTGCCGCGCGCGCAGTGGAACAGCAATATTCAGGAACTGGCAAACCGCCTGCAAAGCGATCAGGTACTGGAAACCGCCAGCCGCCTGCGTGAAAGCGGCAAAGAGGCAGAAGCGGAAGCGATGCTGCGCCAGCAGCCACCGTCCACGCGCATTGACCTCACCCTGGCCGACTGGGCGCAGCAGCGACGTGATGACACCGCTGCCCGCGCGGCGTATCAGAATGTCCTGACGCGGGAGCCAGCTAATGTCGATGCCATTCTTGGCCTGACGGAAGTGGATATCGCCGCCGGTGACAAAGCGGCGGCACGCAGCCAGCTGGCGAAACTGCCCGCCACTGACAATACCTCACTGAATACACAGCGGCGCGTGGCGCTGGTACAGGCGCAGCTTGGCGATACCGCAGCGGCGCAGCAGACGTTTAACAAGCTGATCCCGCAGGCAAAATCTCAGCCGCCGTCGATGGAAAGTGCGATGGTACTGCGTGATGGTGCAAGGTTTGAAGCGCAGGCGGGCGAGCCAAAGCAGGCGCTGGAAACCTACAAAGACGCGATGGTGGCTGCTGGTGTGACGCCGACGCGTCCGCAGGATAACGACACCTTTACCCGTCTGACCCGTAACGATGAGAAAGACGACTGGCTGAAGCGCGGTGTGCGCAGTGACGCGGCAGATCTCTATCGCCAGCAGGATCTTAACGTCACCCTTGAGCACGACTACTGGGGATCGAGCGGCACCGGTGGTTACTCCGATCTGAAAGCACACACCACCATGTTGCAGGTGGATGCACCGTATTCTGACGGACGGATGTTCTTTCGCAGTGATTTCGTCAATATGAACGTCGGCAGTTTTTCTGCCGACGCTGAGGGTAAATGGGATAACAACTGGGGCACCTGTACGTTGCAGGACTGTAGCGGCAACCGCAGCCAGTCGGATTCCGGCGCCAGCGTGGCGGTCGGCTGGCGAAATGACGTCTGGAGCTGGGATATCGGCACCACGCCGATGGGCTTCAACGTGGTGGATGTGGTCGGCGGCATCAGTTACAGCGACGATATCGGGCCGCTTGGTTACACCGTTAACGCCCATCGTCGCCCCATCTCCAGTTCCTTGCTGGCCTTCGGCGGACAGAAAGACTCTCCGGGCAATACCGGGAAAAAATGGGGCGGCGTGCGTGCCGATGGCGTGGGGCTAAGTCTGAGCTACGATAAAGGTGAAGCGAACGGCGTCTGGGCATCCCTTAGCGGCGACCAGTTAACCGGTAAAAATGTCGAAGATAACTGGCGCGTGCGCTGGATGACGGGCTATTACTATAAGGTCATCAACCAGAATAATCGCCGTGTGACCATTGGCCTGAACAATATGATCTGGCATTACGACAAAGACCTGAGTGGGTACTCACTCGGTCAGGGCGGTTACTACAGCCCGCAGGAATATCTGTCGTTTGCCATACCGGTGATGTGGCGTGAGCGGACGGAAAACTGGTCGTGGGAGCTGGGCGCGTCTGGCTCGTGGTCGCATTCGCGCACCAAAACCATGCCGCGTTATCCGCTGATGAACCTGATCCCGACGGACTGGAAAGAGGATGCCGCCAGCCAGACCAACGACGGCGGCAGCAGTCAGGGCTTTGGCTACACGGCGCGGGCGTTACTTGAGCGTCGCGTCACGTCCAACTGGTTTGTCGGCACGGCAATCGATATCCAGCAGGCGAAAGATTATGCGCCAAGCCATTTCCTGCTCTACGTGCGGTATTCCGCCGCCGGATGGCAGGGCGACATGGATTTACCGCCGCAGCCGCTGATACCTTACGCCGACTGGTAA
>NZ_JABWNC020000058.1:0-2175 GCF_013368855.2 Escherichia sp. 93.0816
GATTCGCTGGTGGACTTCTGCGGCTATCTCATGGCGTCGGTAATGTGTGATGGCCTGTTAGTGGGTAATGCTGAAATTGTGCCATTCAGCCCACGCAGGTATCTCTATCATGCCTATCTGGCTTATATGAGGGCACATGGGTTTGGTAAACCTGTAACACTGACGCGCTTCGGTAAAGATATGCCGGGGGCAATGGCGGAATATGGCAGGGAGTATATGAAACGGAAAACGAAGCACGGTTTGCGTTCAAACGTGACACTGACGGAGGAATCAGAAGACTGGATGCCATCATGTGTATCGGTCACTAATGACGATAGCAAAAATTAAACTTATAGAATAACTGTTCACCACTGTTCACCCTGTTATAAATATCTTTTATATCAGTATATTATAGGGTGAACAGTTATTTATGAACTGTTCACCAAACTATTCACTGTTCACCTTTTTGATTGTTTATTGAGCTTCAAGGGTGAACAGTGGTGAACAGTTGGTGAATAGTTTTTTTGAAACTGTTCACCCCTTAACATTATGAATTAATAGAGAAAATATCAAAAGGTGAACAGGTGAAGGGTTAAAACGCAAAAATTTTAATTTACTGCTGTGAGATAAAGCCTATGACAGCGAAGCACATAAAAAAATCACAATCGCACGCCCTTGATTTGACGGAACACTGGTTAAGGGTGTCGATAAAAATCATCGACCGCAACGCCGGGGAAGGATATGCGAAAGCACATCCCGAACTGATTAGCGCATTCATGACAACGGCAGCTGCAAACTTTGCCACGCTGACAGAACGGGAGATTGCCGAAGCGGAACAGGTGACAACCATCAACGTTAAAACCGGAGAGCAGACAGCATGACAGCACAGATAGCGGCTTACGGGCGGCTGGTGGCTGACCCGCAGTTAAAGACCACCAGCAAGGGTACACAAATGACGATGGCGAGTATGGCGGTCCCACTTCCGTGCAGCCAGGCAGATGACGGAACGGCGACGATGTGGTTATCCGTCCTGGCGTTTGGCAGACAGGCCGAAGCACTGGCAAAGCACCGCAAGGGTGAACTCCTGAGCGTGGCGGGTAACATGCAGGTGAGCCAGTGGACCGGACAGAACGGGGAGACGCGGCAGGGCTGGCAGGTTATCGCAGACAGCGTAATCAGTGCGAGAACGGCGCGACCGGGCGGCAAAAAAGGCCAACAGGGGCAGGCTACTGATGCACTGAGCAGAGCAAAACAACAGGCGGGAAATGATGATCCGTACGGGGATAACATACCGTTTTAAGCAACGAGTAACAGAAGCCGGAGCAATCCGGCTTTTTTATGGGTCCTCCCGGTGTAGTGACCTGCCACGGGGCGGGAGCGTCGCGGAAAAAGGCTGGTTTTTGCATTTTCATGGCGGCGGCAGCATGTGTAGTAATTTATTGATAATTAAAAGTTATTTCTGTTTTCACCTGTACAATATTTTTTTCTCCCTGTCATTAGACCAGTTTGCAATTAATTGAAATATATAAATAAATCTGTTTTTCACCTGCCAGGTGGAGTTGCCTGTGTCAAAACGTGTTCAGATGGCGGGATATTTATGCCGGATTTTATCCGGCTTTTTTGTGTCTGAATCTCATTAATCTATTTTTATGATAGAAATATGTTTATCTACCACTTTTATCGATCAATAATGTGCACAGTTTAGTCAGTAAGAGGAAGTTACTGTGAGTTGTATTAATGACCTGAACACGGGCGATATCAGGGGTGGTTCCGTTCATCTGGATGCGCAGACCGTTATGCGCCTTAAGCAGTACAGGATCGACCATATAAATCATCATCCTGACCAACCATTACCAGGTGTGGCGCAGATTGTCAGACATGCCGTAAACACCTGGCTTAATCAGAATGGTTTTGCATCGGTGGGGGAACAATGAATCGCTGGTACACCATTAAGGCGGCGGATGTTCGCGGAGCGGCGGATATATCTATCTATGAGGAGATTGGCGGCTTCGGTGTTACTGCAAAGCAGTTCGCGGAAGACCTGAAAGCCCTTGGCGATGTTTCACATATCAATCTGAGGATCCATTCACCAGGTGGTGATGTGTTTGAAGGCATCGCCATCTATAACCTGCTACGGAATCATCCGGCAGACATTACGGTTTATATCGATGGTGTTGCGGCTTCAATGGCTTCGGT
>NZ_JABWNC020000059.1:0-2026 GCF_013368855.2 Escherichia sp. 93.0816
CACAAGAATAATAACAGCTTCAGGAAAAGATCTGGATATGTGTAAAGGGGTGACAGAAAGTGATTTTTCCTATGGATATAGGAATACAACCAAAGATTTTATCAAGGGTAAAAAGTATCCTTATGGAACTTGGTGAGTAGAATGATATTTTTTGGTAAAAAACTTACGGTTTTATTTTATGATTGTTCTACGATAGGGATTTTTATGAAATTATTTCTCTGCATGTTTTTCTGTCTATTTCTGTCTCTGTTTTTTGTCAATCAATCGTTATCGATCCCACGTCAATATCTAAAGCGAATGATGCAAACACAATTGCCAATATGTATCTTATGGGCATGGGGGTTCCGAAGGATATGAAAAAAGCATTTGAACTCTATCAGATCGCTGCTGAACTCGGAAACACGGATGCTCAAATTGATTTAGGTGATATGTATTATTTCGGAAAAGAAACCATTCAGAGCTACGGAAATGCTAATTATTGGTAAATATATTCACTGCTCGGCAAACTGGAACGGTATAAAATTTAAAAGAGTCTGGTTGGATGGAAAACAGGTAAGAACAATCTACGGAGCAGAGAAAATGACACATCTTATTGGTTATGTGAATATGCCAAATAAAAACTGGATACGGTCCATCTGGAATATGAAGGGAGAAAAAGCATGAAGCTCATGATTCAGCTACTTTCATTTTTATTTTTAGTTGGATGCAATGACACTACTGCGCAGGATAAAATAAAAGTACCTTGGGATAAATGGTATTTCACGTTCAGTACTCCAAAAGCGCTTCCTGCAACGGTTACGTTGGTCAAATTGCTGGATGTTGACGGCTATGGTTATGTGTTCAAAACCATAGATCAGCCTCAAGGGAATAGTGTTGGAACATGGGGGACACATGTAGGAATACCAGGAGCTACTTTTAATAAGGCTGATGCGCCGCCACAGATAATTAAGTTTTGTTGGGACTCAATTATTGACAAAAAAACTTATGAAACCACTTTGTTTTTTTCTTCTGATACTAAGAAAAAAATGATTTCCAAAGAGCCTGAGTGGAATAACCCCGGTGAGTTTTATTTTTTTCGTTATATGGTGATTGGTTTGGCACCTGAAGGAAAAGTCCGTGTTTGGTTGCAAAATAACGGAAAGCCAAATATTGAGCAAATATCCACAAAAATTACAACCACTTCTGGGGATGGGCTTGATATGTGTAAAGAGGTTACAGGGCATCCTGATGGATATGTTTACTATGGAGATACTCCTGATTTTATTAAGGGGAAAAAGTATCCTTATGGAACCTGGTGAGTAGAACTATACTAGTTGGCAAAAAACCTACAGTTTTATGCTACGATAAGGTTTTTTATGAAACTATTTCTCTACATGTTTTTTCTGCTTATTTCTATCCGTATTTTCTCTCAATCAATCGTTATCGATCCTACATCAATATCTAAAGCGGATGATGCAAATACAATTGCCAATATGTATCTTATGGGCATGGGAGTTCCGAAGGATATGAAAAAAGCATTTAAACTCTATCAGAACGCTGCTGAACTCGGAAACACGAATGCTCAAGTTGATTTAGGCGATATGTATTATTTCGGAAAAGAAACCATTCAGAGCTACGAAAAGGCTGATTATTGGTATGAGAAAGCTGCGAATAAAAACAATGCTACAGCTCAGATGTATTTAGGTTATACATACCTTAATGGTAAGGGAGTTGCATTGAATTATTCTAAAGCCAGAAAATAGCTTGAACTTTCGGTAAAACAAGGCCAGCCTTCAGCTATGTATCATTTGGGTACGATGTGCTTCGATGGTAAAGGAATTACTAAAAATCAAAATCAGGCTATCGACCTATTCAAAAAAAGTTGCTCTGAAGGTGATTCAAATGCGTGATAAGTTAAAAAAATTAAAACAGAGAAGTAATAATCTTATATATAGTGAAATATATATGTATAAGTTAAATATGGAGTTTCATATGTCTAAAGGTGTTGTGTTACTTGGCGATAAAACCACGCATGGTGGTGCAGTGA
>NZ_JABWNC020000005.1:0-258451 GCF_013368855.2 Escherichia sp. 93.0816
ATTTAATATAATTCAAAATTATGAATTGCAAACACAAGCATTCATAATATTTATGGATTTATATCAAATACTTATTGGTTTTTGATAAGAATGGATTGAGTCAATGATTGTTTCGCTAAAACTCGAGTGTGATCTTGCGCACATTATAAAATGGCATAAAAAAAAGCCGGCTTCATGCCGGCTCAAAAATATAAACAAGACGATAAAAGGCTAATAACGGAGTTATCATGACACAGAAAACAAAAAAGGTATAATTGTATTCCTCGCTAATATATTGAATTAGTGAATTAATAAAACCACGATCAAAGTTAAATAAAAATTTTTATGACTGTTTTTCCAGTAATTATTGCTATTGAACAAAAATCATCTATTTGTTCAAAAAATGAGTGAGTCTTGACTGGCTCATCTAATGTGGAAAAATGTGACCTTTATCACATAACAACACGAAGTCTGAATTTTCCGGTTTAACTTAATATGGAGCATGGTTCGACAACAATGGAAGAAAGACTCTCTCGCAGCCCTGGCGGCAAACTGGCTTTATGGGCTTTCTATACATGGTGTGGCTATTTTGTCTGGGTGATGGCGCGTTACATCTGGGTAATGAGTCGGATCCCCGATGCTCCCGTGTCAGGATTTGAAAGTGATTTAGGTTCAACTGCGGGAAAGTGGTTAGGTGCGTTAGTGGGATTTTTATTTATGGCCATGGTCGGGGCATTGTTAGGTGGTATTGCCTGGTACACCCGACCACGGCCTGCGCGAAGCAGACGCTATGAGTAAAAACTGCTAAGGTTGCGACCCTTTGGCAGCGGAGCGCGTATGAACTTACAACACTGGCAGGCACAATTTGAACGTTGGTTGAAAAACCATCATACACACCAGGACGCAGCTCATGACCTGTGTCATTTTCGTCGCGTCTGGGCGACAGCGCAGAAACTGGCGGCAGATGAAGACGTCGATATGCTGGTCATTTTAACCGCCTGTTATTTTCATGATGTCGTGAGTCTGGCGAAAAATCATCCGCAACGGCAGCGTTCCTCATTACTGGCAGCAGAAGAGTCGCGTCGCATTTTAAGTGCAGAGTTTGCTGATTTTCCGCCAGAGAAAATAGACGCCATTTGCCATGCCATCGCGGCACACAGTTTCAGCGCGCAAATTACGCCTTTAACGGTGGAAGCCAAAATCGTGCAGGATGCAGACCGGCTGGAAGCATTAGGTGCGATAGGTCTGGCGCGCGTGTTTGCAGTTTCAGGTTCATTGGGGGTGGCGCTGTTTGACGGTGAAGATCCGTTTGCGCAACGTCGCCCGCTCGATGATAAACGCTACGCGCTGGATCATTTCCAGACGAAGTTGCTGAAACTACCGCAAACTATGCAAACGGCAAAAGGTAAATTGCTGGCACAACATAATGCCCGTTTTCTGGTGGAGTTTATGGCTAAGCTCAGTGCCGAACTGGCGGGCGAGAATGAAGGTGTGGATCATGCGGTGATTAATGCGTTTTCGCCGGCTGACTGACCGCGTAGCCCTAAACAGAAGTAATTATGTTAACCTGTCGACCATCTCAGATGGCCGGTTAAATCTATGCAGGAAAATATATCAGTAACCGATTCATTCAGCACCGGGAATGCCGCACAGGCAATGCTGGAGAAACTGCTGCAAATTTATGATGTAAAAACGCTGGTAGCGCAACTTAATGGCGTGGGTGAAAACCACTGGAGCCCGGCGATTTTAAAACGTGCGCTGGCTAACGACTCGGTGTGGCATCGCTTGAGTGAAAAAGAGTTCGCCCATTTGCAAACGTTGTTACCCAAACCGCCAGCACATCATCCGCATTATGCGTTTCGCTTTATCGATCTCTTTGCCGGTATTGGAGGCATCCGTCGCGGTTTTGAATCGATTGGCGGTCAGTGTGTGTTTACCAGCGAGTGGAATAAACATGCGGTGCGCACCTACAAAGCTAACCATTATTGCGACCCGGCGACGCATCACTTTAATGAAGATATCCGCGACATCACTCTGAGCCATAAAGAGGGCGTGAGCGATAAAGCGGCGGCAGAACATATTCGTCAGCACATTCCTGAACATGATGTTTTATTGGCCGGTTTTCCTTGCCAGCCGTTCTCACTGGCTGGCGTATCGAAAAAGAACTCACTTGGTCGTGCGCACGGTTTTGCTTGCGATACCCAGGGCACGCTGTTCTTTGATGTAGTGCGTATCATCAATGCCCGTCGTCCGGCGATTTTTGTGCTCGAAAACGTCAAAAACCTGAAAAGCCACGACCAGGGTAAAACATTCCGTATCATCATGCAGACGCTGGATGAACTGGGCTATGACGTAGCCGATGCCGAAGATAATGGCCCGGACGATCCGAAAATCATCGACGGCAAACATTTTCTGCCGCAGCACCGTGAACGCATCGTGCTGGTGGGCTTTCGTCGCGATCTGAATTTGAAAGCTGATTTCACCTTGCGGGATATTAGTGACTGTTATCCGGCACAACGTATTACGCTGGCGCAGTTACTGGACCCGGTTGTCGAAGCAAAATATATCCTGACGCCGGTGCTGTGGAAGTACCTCTATCGCTATGCGAAAAAACATCAGGCGCGCGGTAACGGCTTCGGTTACGGAATGGTTTATCCGAACAACCCACAGAGTGTTACGCGTACGCTTTCTGCCCGTTATTACAAAGATGGTGCGGAAATTTTAATCGATCGCGGCTGGGATATGGCGACAGGTGAGAAAGACTTTGACGATCCGCAGAATCAGCAACATCGTCCACGTCGGTTAACGCCTCGAGAATGCGCACGTTTGATGGGCTTTGAAGCACCACATGAAGCAAAATTTCGTATTCCGGTTTCTGACACTCAGGCTTATCACCAGTTCGGCAACTCGGTGGTAGTACCGGTATTTGCTGCAGTGGCAAAATTGCTTGAGCCAAAAATCAAACAGGCGGTGGCGTTGCGTCAGCAAGAGGCACAACATGACCGACGTTCACGATAAGGCTACGCGTAGCAAAAATATGCGCGCGATTGCCACGCGCGATACGGCAATCGAGAAACGTCTCGCCAGCTTATTAACCGAGCAGGGGCTGGCGTTTCGTGTTCAGGATGCCAGTCTGCCCGGACGCCCGGATTTTGTCCTCGATGAGTATCGCTGTGTGATATTTACACATGGCTGTTTCTGGCATCATCACCACTGTTATCTGTTTAAAGTGCCTGCTACACGCACTGATTTCTGGCTGGAGAAGATTGGCAAGAATGTAACGCGTGACAAGCGGGACATTAGCCGCTTACAGGAATCGGGTTGGCGTGTATTGATTATCTGGGAGTGTGCGTTACGCGGACGGGAGAAGTTGGCGGATGCGGCGCTTGCCGAGCGTCTGGAAGAGTGGATCTGCGGCGAGGGTGCCAGCGCGCAGATCGACACTCTGGGGATTCATCTACTCGCGTGATGCGTCCTGAATGACTGGTGCGACAACGGGTTTCGCAGGGAAGAGATATTTTCCCAACGTGACCAGCACCACAGCGAAGACGATCACGCCCAGCGCCAGCCATTCAATCCGCGATAGCGTTTCGCCGCCCAGCCCCGTACCCAGCAATACCGCTACAACCGGATTAACGTATGCGTAGCTGGTAGCCAGAGCCGGGCTGACATTGCGGATTAAATACATATAAGCATTGATGGCGATGATCGAGCCAAACAGCGCCAGATATCCGACCGCAAGGAAGCCCGAAAGAGAAGGGAGCGCCGTCAGTTTTTCACCTGCTATCATCGACGCGATCATTAACACCACACCCGCTGCCAGCATCTCAATGGCGCCCGCCATCATGCCTACTGGTAGGGTAATGCGCGAGCCATAAACCGAACCAAACGCCCAACTCACAGAACCGATCAAAATCAGAATCGCGCCCCACGGATTGCCGCTTAAATTACCGCCGCTATTGAGCATGATGATTCCGGCAAGCCCAATGGCGATACCCACCCATTCCAGCTTGCGCGTTTTAATGCCAAACAGGCGGCTGAAACAGAGAGTAAAGAGAGGTACTGTTGCCACCACTACGGCGGCAATGCCGGAGGGAACATTTTGATGCTCGGCCACCGTTACCATACCGTTACCGACAGCAAGCAGTAATAAACCAATCAACGCGGCATTAAGCAGAGGACGCAGTGGCGGCAGTTTGTGCCCACGCAGCAGTAAAAAGGCCATTAATAAAATACCGGCAGTCAGAAACCGCACGCCCGCCATCATTAACGGTGGCCAGCTTTCAACCCCAATCCGAATGACAAAATAGGTTGAGCCCCAAATGATATACAACGCAAACAGCGCGCCAAAAAGCGGTAACAACTGGCGGAAACGCATAATCCCTCACGATGGAAATAAAAAGCCGGTTCATAGTAAACGTGAAAATCATTTCGCTGGCGAGAGATATAATTGCGTTTGATTGTTAAAAAAATGTTGACCTGTGAAGCAAGTATCAGCCGGGCTGATTTTGCTTCATACTTAGCGCGTCAACGATAAAAATGAGAGGGAATGCTTTTGGCCGGGAGTAGTTTACTGACATTGCTCGATGATATCGCCACTTTGCTGGACGATATCTCCGTGATGGGCAAGCTGGCGGCGAAGAAAACCGCCGGTGTATTAGGGGATGACTTGTCGCTCAATGCGCAGCAAGTTTCAGGTGTGCGTGCCAATCGGGAGTTGCCCGTGGTCTGGGGCGTGGCGAAGGGATCGCTTATCAACAAAGTGATTCTGGTGCCGCTGGCGCTGATCATCAGTGCTTTTATCCCGTGGGCCATTACGCCACTGTTGATGATTGGCGGCGCATTTCTCTGCTTTGAAGGGGTAGAGAAGGTGCTGCATATGCTGGAGGCGCGTAAGCACAAAGATGATCCGGCGCAGAGTCAGCAGCGTCTGGAGGCGCTGGCGGCGCAAGATCCGCTGAAGTTTGAAAAGGACAAAATAAAAGGGGCGATTCGTACCGATTTTATTTTGTCTGCGGAAATCGTCGCCATCACGCTGGGGATTGTGGCGGAAGCGCCGCTGCTTAATCAAGTGCTGGTACTTTCAGGGATCGCACTGGTGGTTACCGTGGGTGTTTATGGTCTGGTGGGTATCATCGTTAAGATTGATGATCTGGGCTACTGGCTGGCGGAAAAATCCAGTACGGTTATGCAAGCATTGGGTAAGGGGCTATTGATTATCGCCCCCTGGCTGATGAAAGCGTTATCGATCGTCGGCACACTGGCGATGTTCCTGGTTGGCGGCGGCATTGTGATACATGGCATCGCGCCGCTGCATCATGCGATTGAACATTTCGCCGGGCAGCAGAGTGCGCTGGTCGCAATGA
Organism: Escherichia sp. 93.0816; assembly: GCF_013368855.2. Lineage (NCBI taxonomy): Bacteria > Pseudomonadati > Pseudomonadota > Gammaproteobacteria > Enterobacterales > Enterobacteriaceae > Escherichia > Escherichia sp. 93.0816. The sequence continues at coordinate 5,346 of NZ_JABWNC020000005.1, forward strand.
TATTACCGACTGTTTTAAATCTGATTCTTGGTTTTATCATCGGTGGTATCGTCGTGTTGGGAGTGAAAACGATAGCAAAATTGCGCGGTCAGGCACATTAATATTCTCATTGGCTATTATGCAAAATTCGCCATTCTCGACTAAGGTGAACAAGTTTCACTCGAAAAAAGGAGGCGAGTATGAGCTTTGTGGTTAGTGAGGAAGTGACGGTCAAAGAGGGCGGCCCGAAGATGATTGTTACTGGGTATTCCAGCGGCATGGTTGAGTGTCGCTGGTATGACGGTTACGGTGTCAAACGGGAAGCCTTTCATGAAACTGAGCTTGTTCCGGGGGAGATGCGTCGTTCGCCGGAAGAAGCCTGAAAGCGTATAATTAACACCAGTCCGGATAAGGCTTTCATGCCGCAACCGGCTGTTGTGCCAGCGTCTGCATTGAATGTCTGATGCGACGCTGGCTAGTCTTATCATGCCTGGGTTATAAAAATAATCGATGTCTGGCGGTAGAATCAAAAGTAGGCAGGATAAGGCGTTCACGCCGCATCCGGCTGTTGTGCCAGCGTCTGCATTGAATGCCTGATGCGTCTTATCATGGCAACATTATAAAATTATTGCTGTTTGGCGGTACGTTATCGCCAGGTTATGCCAGAATCATAAGAAAGCAGGTTGGGAGTCGTCAGGGTGCAGCACGAGACAGAAATGGAAAACCAGAGCTGGCTGAAAAAACTCGCGCGCCGCCTGGGGCCTGGTCATGTCGTTAATCTCTGCTTTATTGTGGTGTTGATCTTCTCAACGTTACTCACCTGGCGTGAAGTGGTGGTTCTGGAAGATGCCTATATTTCAAGCCAGCGTAACCATCTGGAAAATGTTGCCAACGCGCTTGATAAACAACTGCAATATAACGTTGATAAATTATTGTTTTTACGTAACGGGATGCGTGAAGCCCTCGTTGCGCCGCTCGATTTCACTTCTCTGCGCAATGCCGTTACCGAGTTTGAACAACGTCGCGATGAACATGCCTGGCAGATAGAACTCAACAGACGGCGCACCTTGCCAGTAAACGGCGTTTCGGATGCGTTAGTCAGCGAGGGGAGTCTGCTTTCCCGCGAAAATGAATCCCTGGATAATGAAATTACCGCCGCGCTGGAAGTCGGTTACTTACTACGCCTGGCGCACAACTCCTCATCAATGGTTGAACAGGCGATGTATGTCTCGCGCGCCGGATTTTACGTTTCGACGCAGCCGACGCTATTTATTCGCAATGTGCCTGGGCGTTACTACGAATTTGTCACCCAACCCTGGTTTATCGGTCATTCACAACGAGAAAACCGTCAACGCGCGGTGCGTTGGTTTACCTCTCAGCATGAGCATAACAATGCTACAGAGCCACAGGTCACTGTAAGCGTGCCGGTCGACAACAATAATTACTGGTATGGCGTATTGGGGATGAGTATTCCCGTACGTTCAATGCAGCAATTTTTACAGAATGCTATCGATAAAAATCTCGATGGCGAATATCAACTCTATGACAGCAAACTGAAATTATTGACCTCGTCCAACCCGGACCATCCTGGCGAAGATCTCTTTGACCCTCGTGAACTGGCATCACTTGCGCAGGCCATTGAACACGATACGCGCGGTGGGATTCGGATGAACAGCCGCTATGTTAGCTGGGAACGGCTGGATCATTTCGATGGCGTATTAGTGCGTATCCATACGCTTAGTGAAGGCGTACGTGGAGATTTCGGCAGCATAAGCATTGCATTAACCCTGTTGTGGGCGCTCTTCACCACAATGCTACTTATCTCCTGGTATGTGATCCGCCAGATGGTAAGCAATATGTTTGTCCTGCAAAGTTCGCTGCAATGGCAGGCGTGGCACGACACCTTAACCCGCATGTATAACCGTGGAGCACTGTTCGAAAAAGCGCGCCCGCTTGCTAAATTGTGCCAGACACATAAACATCCTTTTTCTGTCATTCAGGTCGACCTTGACCATTTTAAAGCGATTAATGACCGCTTTGGTCACCAGGCGGGCGATCGTGTGTTGTCACATGCCGCCGGATTAATTAGCCGTTCATTGCGGGCTCAGGATGTTGCCGGACGAGTTGGCGGCGAGGAGTTTTGTGTGATTCTGCCAGGCGCTAACCTGGAGCAGGCAAAAGAAGTTGCCGAACGCATTCGTCTGAAGCTGAATGAAAAAGAAATGTTGATTGCCAAGAGCAAAACCATTCGCATTAGTGCTTCGTTGGGGGTGAGTAGCAGCGAGGAAACCGGCGATTATGATTTTGAACAATTGCAGTCGCTGGCCGACCGTCGGCTTTATCTCGCTAAACAGGCAGGGCGTAATCGGGTCTTTGCGAGCGATAACGCTTAACGAGTGGTGAAAAAGTGATCCAGTCCTTCGCGCCAGCCTTCCGGTCCTTCTCGCTGCGTTCGCCAGACCCGGGCAGGGTTCTCATTTTGCAGATGAACACCTTCCCGGTTTAGCCCTTTCACAATGACTGCGTAATCCATCACTTCCAGTAAAGGGGCATCATTTGGACCATCGCCTAAGCCGAGCGTCGTCGGACGTTTTCCACCTGATTGTTGATATATCGCGATGATCCAGTTAGCCGCCTGATCTTTTCCGGCAGAGGCATCCAGCACATGCCAGAAGCGCGCACCTTGTACAAACTGTAACCCCAGCTCGTTCAGACGAGCGGTAAATTGCGCCATCCGCTCGTCACTGTCGCGCCAGATGAGCGTGACTGAGGCTTCATGCAACTGCGTCAGCGCCGCCTGACTGCGGCTTAATCCCGTCCATTCCGCAATGGTTGTATCATCGACATCATCAAAGGTGGTGAATTTGAAATGTTCTTTCTCGCGCAGCGTATTCAACACCAGACTGATTTCACTATGGGCAATGCCCGAGATGATCCGGGGAAAACCGTCGATATCTTGCCATTGATGATCCAGTTGGATCACCGCGCCGTTTTCGGCAATCAGCGGCAAACCTTGTAGCCCCACATTTTTTTGCAGGTACAGCATTTCCGCCGACGTTTTACTGCTACAGAGAATCACAGGCACGCCTGCTTCCCGTAAACGGTTTAACCAGGGAGCGGCAGGCTGCCAGTCATAACTGTGACTATCTAACAGGGTGCCATCGAGATCGGTGAAAATCAGCAGTGGTTGTTGAATTGAAAGCATGGTAGCGCACACTCCCTTTACCAGGATGTTTCTCAAAATAGCACGATTTGTATTTGATCATTTTTCGGGAGCGATCCCGCTCGTAGCAGAGCCCGTAAGGGGTGACGAAAGTCACAGTTCCATTCATTAATGACATTAATCATTCATGCAAAGAATATTTCCTTGTCAGCGAAAAAAATTGCAGATAAGGTGATGAACACATCAGATTTCCTGGTGTAACGAATTTTTTAAGTGCTTCTTGCTTAAGCAAGTTTCATCCCGACCCCACAAGGGTCGGGATTTTTTTATGTTGCATTTAGCGGTTCACTTCCGAGACGCTAAAGTCATGGATATCCAGCTCAAAGGCATCCGCTAATTCACGCCATGTATGATATTCACGCCCATCAACGCTGACGTGTTCTGAATCGCTCTGGCTGCGATGAACTTCGCTTTCGCTAATTTCATTGATCGCCGCCAGCAGGGCATCGACATCGACGCTGACCTCTCGTTTTGCGGTATCGCTGTACTCTTTTGCGGTCTTCATCATCTTTCCTCGCAACCGTTACTCATTTGTTGCTGCCGACCGTTATGTCAGCCAGGCATCTCTTAAGTATAGACCGTCGAGAAAATCAGCACTCGCGCGCGCCCGACGCTGCCAGAAAAACGAAATTGTTCTACACTGGCACAAAGCCACAGGAGGAAAACGATGAAGGTGAATGATCGGGTAACAGTCAAAACGGATGGCGGTCCGCGTCGTCCTGGCGTGGTACTGGCAGTTGAGGAGTTTAGTGAAGGCACAATGTACCTGGTTTCGCTGGAAGACTACCCGCTCGGCATCTGGTTCTTTAATGAGGCAGGGCATCAGGACGGTATCTTTGTGGAGAAAGCAGAGTAATTTCATTCAGCCTGACTGGTGGGAAACCACCAGTCAGAATGTGTTAGCGCATGTTGACAAAAATACCATTAGTCACATTATCCGTCAGTCGGACGACATGATAGATAACCTGTTTATTATGCGTTTTGATCTTACGTTTAATATTGCCTTTATGCGATGAAACAGTCTTGGCTTTGATATTCATTTGGTCGGAGATTTGAATGGTTCCCTGACCTGCCATCCACATTCGCAACATACTCGATTCGGTTCGGCTCAATGATAACGTCGGCATATTTAAAAACGAGGTTATCGTTGTCTCTTTCTTCAGAATATCGCCAAGGATATCATCGAGAGATTCCGGTTTAATCGATTTGGAACTGATCAATAAATTTTTTCTGACCAACAGATATTCATCAAAATGAACGTTGGCAATCGCCATAAAAACGATAAATAACGTATTGGGATGTTGATTAATGATGTGCTTGATGCGCTGACTGTTAGAAGTATCGTGGATAAAACAGTCCTCATTAATAAACACCACTGAAGGGCGCTGTGAATCACAAGCGATGGCAAGGTCATCAACGGTTTCGATGTCGTTGATTTCTCTTTTTTTAACCCCTCTGCTCAACAGATACCCGGTTAAACCTAGTCGGGTGTAACTACATAAATCCATAATAATCGTTGACATGGCATACCCTCACTCAATGCGTAACGATAATTCCCCTTACCTGAATATTTCATCATGACTAAACGGAACAACATGGGTCACCTAATGCGCCACTCTCGCGATTTTTCAGGCGGACTTACTATCCCGTAAAGTGTTGTATAATTTGCCTGGAATTGTCTTAAAGTAAAGTAAATGTTGCGATATGTGAGTGAGCTTAAAACAAATATTTCGCCACAGGAGTATCCTGGAAGATGTTGTCTGATTTTATTTTTCAGATAATCCTTAGGATAACACGATAAACATTACGGAATCATATTGCTGGAAATTCACTAATAATATCTGCCAGTAAATTAAAAATTTCACTAAATAAATGTTCGCAAAATGGAGCAATTAGCGGCATTAATGCTGCCATTAATGAAATGCCGACTGTCAGAGTTAATGGAAAACCGATAACGAATATTGATAATTGCGGAGCCATACGATTAAGTAATCCCAGCGCCAGATTCAGCGTCAGCAGCAGGGTAATAAGCGGTAATGCCAGCATAAATCCGTTGAGGAAAATCAAACTTCCCGCTTTGGTGAGTGCCAGAAACGCATTGCTGTTAAGCGGTTCACCGCCAATCGGCAGGGTGTGAAAGGTATCGACCAGCAGCGAAATCAACCATAAATGACCGTTAAATGTCAGGAACAGCAGTAGCGCCAGCATATCCATGATGCGTGCTAAGACGGGCATATTGAGATGGCTACCAGGATCCACAAACGTCGCAAATGACAGCCCCATTTGCAGACCGATAATTTCGCCTGCGGTTCGTACAGCGGCAAAGGCAAATTGCATGGTAAAGCCAAGCGCAATGCCAATCAGGATCTGCTGCATTGCCAGCCACAGGGCATAAAACGAAAAAATGGGAACATCGTTGGCAGGTAATGCCGGAGCTATGGCGAACGTGATCATCATTGCGAGACCCAGTTTCACCCGTTTCGGCACGCTGCGTTCACTCAAAATGGGCGCGGTAGAAATGAGCGCCAGCACGCGCAGTAACGGCCAGAAATACAGACTTAACCAGGAAAGCCATTGATCGCTCGTCACCTGCAACATAGTACGGGCTACCCGATGATATACGGCAGGTTAGTGAACAAGGTGCGGACGTAATCCAGCAACAGATTGAGCATCCACGGTCCGGCAATAATAATGGCGATAAATACGGCGATGATTTTCGGAATAAACGATAACGTCATTTCGTTAATCTGCGTGGCAGCCTGCAAAATGCTGATGATAAGGCCAGTGACCAGCGCCACCAGCAGCAGCGGGGCAGCCAGCGCCAGCGCGACTTTCATCGCTTCTGTCCCCATCATCATGACCGATTCGGGTGTCATTTTGCCTCTCTAGCTGTAAAAGCTTTGCGCCAGCGAACCGACAAGCAATTGCCAGCCATCCACCAGCACAAACAGCATAAGTTTAAAGGGCAGAGCAATGGTGGCTGGAGGGACCATCATCATCCCCAACGCCATCAAAACGCTGGCAATCACCAGGTCGATAATCAAAAAAGGAATGAAAATCGTGAAGCCTATCTGGAATGCGGTTTTCAGCTCGCTGGTCACGTAGGCCGGGAGCAAAATGCGCATCGGCACAGCTTCCGGTCCCTGCAACGGGCCAGTATTCGCCAGTCTGGCAAACAACCCTAAATCCGCCTCGCGGGTCTGACGCAGCATAAATTCACGCAGCGGCTGCGCTCCTTTTTCCAGCGCCTCCTGCATGGAGATTTTCTCTTCGCTGAATGGCTGGTATGCATCGACATAAATTTTGTCGATCACCGGAGACATAATAAAAAAGGTCAAAAACAGCGCCAGCCCCAGCAATACCTGGTTGGGCGGTGCGGAGGGTGTTCCCAGCGCGTTACGTAATAAACCAAAAACAATGATGATGCGGGTGAAGCTGGTCATCATCAGTAAAATCGCCGGAATAAACGTCAACGAGGTGATGAACACCAGCGTCTGCACCGGGAGCGACCAGCTTTGTCCACCGCCAGGTAGCGGTTGGCTGGTGATGCCTGGCAGTTGCGCGAACGTGAGGGGCGTAACCAGCCAGAGAAGGACCGGTGCGACAGACAACAAACGACGCATCAGGATCTCCCGCTACGCTTGAGCAAGTTTTTCATGACCGACTGAAAATCGGCCTGTGGTATCTCTTCCGTGGGTGCTGAAGGGGGAAGTTTATGCAGCAAATTGATTTGCCCTGCGGTAACGCCGAGTACCAGGCGCGCATCGTCCACATTGACCACCACGACCCGTTCACGCGCGCCCAGCGAGGCGCTGGCGCTAATTTTCAGGCCGTTAATGCCAGTGCGTTTAGGGGCAAATCCCAGCCGTTTTACCAGCCAGGCAGCGGCGAGGATCAGGACAATAATGGCAATCAGTGCGCCGCTCACCTGAAGTAGCGGTGCGGTGGAAACCGGCGCGGAAGATTGCACAGTGGCGTGGTTATTCATCACTAACGGCTCAGGCGGCGCATTCGCTCAGACGGGGTAATGATATCGGTGATCCGCACACCGTATTTATCGGCAACCACCACCACTTCGCCCTGGGCGATTAAATAGCCGTTGATCAGAATATCCAGCGGTTCGCCCGCCAGACCGTCCAGCGCCACAACTGACCCTTGCGTCAGACGCAACAGCTCTTTGATAGTCATACGTGTGCGACCCAGCTCGACGGTCAGCTTAACCGGAATATCCATAATCAGGTCGATATCCTGCAATGTTCCACTGACGTCGCCGCCGCCAAGCTGCTGGAACACGGCTTCAGCCGCGCTTTTGCCGCTTGTTGATTTTTGTTCGCTCAACGCTTCAGCCCACAGATCGTCCATTGCGCCGTTGTTGTCATCGGCCGGATTATTCAAGTCACTCATTTGGGCTGTTCCTCGTTCAGAGAATTCAAAATCGGGTTAATCAAATGTTCTATCCGTAACGCATACTGACCGTTGATGGTGCCGTACTGGCTGGTCAGTACCGGAACGCCGTCAACATGGGCGATGATGCGATCGGGTTTTTCTATCGGCAGGACATCGCCGGGTTTCAGTTTCAAAATCTGCGACAGGCGCAGCGATATATCGGCAAAGTTGGCGACCAGTTCCAGCTGTGAGTGCTGCACCTGACGCACCAGGTTATCGCGCCAGTTCTGATCTTCATTACGCGAGTTTTCCAGCGGCGGGTTAACTAACAATTCCCGTAGCGGCTCGATCATGCTGAATGGCAGGCAGATATTAAATTCGCCGGTCAGGTTGCCAATCTCGACATGAAAAGGCGTGTTAACCACAATGTCGTTTGGCGAGGTGGTGATATTGGTAAATTTCACCTGCATTTCGGAACGCACGTACTCTACTTCCAGCGGATTAATCGCCTTCCAGGCGTCGCTATAGCCTTCAAGCGCCAGCTTCAACATGCGATTGATGACGCGCTGTTCGGTATGCGTAAACTCACGACCTTCTACTTTGGTCGGGAAGCGACCATCACCGCCAAACAGGTTATCCACGGCGATAAACACCAGACTTGGCGAGAACACAACCAGCCCGGTGCCGCGCAGCGGTTTCAGGTGGATAAGGTTCAGGTTGGTTGGCACCGGCAGATTGCGGGCAAATTCATGATACGGCTGTATGCGGATCGCTCCGACGGTAATGTCCGGGCTACGGCGCAGCAGGTTGAACAGCCCCATGCGGAAATGGCGGGCAAAACGTTCATTAATGATTTCCAGCGCCTGCAAACGTTCGCGCACAACCCGACGTTGGGTATTGGGATCGTACGGACGAATGTCACTTTCGCCGCCAGCACTGGTTGTCGGTTCGTCTTTGACCTCGCTGTCACCATTCAACAGCGCATCAATTTCAGCTTGAGAAAGAATACTATCGCCCATGTCGTTATCGCAGAATAAAAGCGGTATACAGCACGTCGGTGACATCCTGTTTCGGTTGCCCGGCAACAAGCGGGGTGGAGAGTGTGGCTTTAATTGCGGCAATCAGCTTTTGCTTGCCTTCTTCAGTTGCCAGCACGGCGGCATCCTGGCGCGAAAACAGTAACAGCAAGCGACTGCGGACTTCCGGCAAATACTCGCTCAGGCGCGAACGGGTGGCTTCATCTTTCAGCCGCAGCGTTATGCCGATATAAAGCACGCGATCCGCATCGCCAAGATTGACCGTAAAAGTGTCCAGCGCATAGAAGACAGGTGAGAGCACGACGCGTTGCTGTGCTTTGTCGTCAGTAGCAGCCTGACGTGAATGCCAGTAGCTGTAACCCGCGCTGGCACAGGCCGCGAGAGTAATGAATACCAGGATCGGGAGCCAAAGCGATCGCTTGCTTTTCTTGCTTATCGCGTAATCAGTCATGTGTTGCGGTCTTCCTGTGTCGCTACTGCTTATCGGCTAATTATCCTGTGTCTTAAGCGCGGCAAAGCGGGGAAAAGACGTGGATTACGGTGCCACCTCTGACGTTAGGCGAAAATATCAACGCCGCTATTGCCTGTTGCACGCCCTTGTAAAGAGGCGGGAACCGGCAGGGCATCGTCATCTTCGACAGCCAGGTGTTCATGGTTTGCTGTGCGCGGGTTTTGCTGTTGCTGGGAGGCGGCCTGCTGCTGACCGTTAAAACTCTCGCCGCTGATATTGCTCTGCCCCAACTGAATACCGCTTTCAGCCAGTTGTGTTCGCAGTACTGGCAGAGCCGCTTCCAGTGCGGCGCGAACGTGCTGATGCGGTGAAACCATCTGGATTTGCGCCTGGTTGTCATCCACCTTAAGGGAGATTTGCACTTCGCCTAAATCCTGCGGATGCAAACGCAGCTCGGCACTTTGTTGCCCCTGGCGGGTAAACAGCGAAATATGCTGACTTAAGGATTGTTGCCATTCGTGAGAACCCAGCGGTGCACTCAAAACAGGCGCTGCGACGGTGGGCTGTGGCTGCGTCTGGTGCGAAGTGATTAGCGGACTGACGGCAACGGTCACCGGCGAAGGCGTGCTGATGACTTCCGCTTTACTCTGGGCTTCAGCAATCAGCGGTGTTAATGGCTGAGCTGGGGCGCCAGGGGCGTCGTCAGGCTGTGCTGTGGTGAGTTGCGCAGGAGTCAGTTTTGTGAAGGGCGTTGGCTTCTCTGTCGATAACACTGTTGACGGCGTATCAGTCACTTTGGGCGTATTGTCAAAACCTGGCAACATCGCAAAAAGGGCACTCAGGCTGGCGGTAACATCTTCATTCAGATCATCCGCTTTTTCGTCTTTTACTGCGTTTTTGTCTGACCCCGCTGCCAGCGTAATGGCCTGAGCGGTGGTTAACGGTGTTGATGTGGATTGTTCGTCGTTGATGACTGGCAGTGTTTCATTCGCAGGGATCAGTAAATCCGGTTGTTGCGCGTCGGTCAGAATATCGCTGACCAGCGACTCGCCTTTTGTCGCGGGCTTATCTGTCGCCACCAGCAACCGGATCGCAGCTTTGTCGGTTGTTGTATCGTCTGCTAATGCCCCGCTCAACAACGCGAGAAAATCTTGTGCGGCATCACTGGCTTTGCCACCGGGCAGTGCGGAGGTGTCAACGTCAGCGGTAATCAAGGGCGCTAAGCGAATCATTCTGGTTTCCTCATGGCGGCGCGCTGGGCGAACTCATCCATCTTTTTCTGATCGAGGCGGTTTTCTGCCAGCAGCGCCGCCGTGGATTGTCGTTCCTGCAGTGTTTGCCAGGCCTGCAAACGTTGTTTTTTCTCCCGCCAGTTATTCAGGGCAACATCAACTTTTTGTGTCCACTGCGTAAGTTGCTGGTGATGCTGGGTAATGGCTTTTTCCAGCGTCTGAATAAACTGCTGATAGTTGATCCAACGGTTGCTGGTCATCCCGGCACTCATATCGCTATTCAGGTTGTTTCGATATTCATTCTGATAATCGATCAGCATTTTGAGTTGTTCTTCTGCCTGCTGACATCCGCGACGCATTTCACCCAACAGACGTGCGGCGTTATCCACCTCTTTTTCTGCCAGATCTTTCAGGGTCGCCAGTGCGCCATGTTCTGCCATCTGCTGTTATCTCCTGCTTAGTCACACTGTCGGAAAAATATGTTCCAGCCCCTGGAGAGAGTCTTCCCAGTCCGCGCGTTCAAAAATGCCTTGTTGCAAATAGCCCTCCAGCTGCGGCCACAGGGCGATGGCTTTATCGAGCATTGGATCGCTGCCTTTGGCGTAAGCGCCGACGCTGACCAGATCGCGATTACGCTGAAAACTCGACAACAACTGTTTGAATGTGCGCACTCGCGCGTAATGTTGCTCGCTGATCAACGCCGTCATTGCACGGCTGATCGACGCTTCAATATCGATAGCCGGATAGTGCCCGGCTTCCGCAAGACGACGAGACAAAACAATGTGACCGTCGAGGATTGCCCGCGCGGAGTCAGCAATCGGGTCCTGCTGGTCATCACCTTCGGTGAGCACGGTATAAAACGCGGTAATCGAACCGCCGCCGCTAATGCCGTTTCCGGCACGCTCGACCAGTGCCGGCAATTTGGCAAACACCGACGGTGGATAACCTTTGGTGGCAGGCGGTTCGCCAATCGCCAGCGCAATCTCACGCTGAGCCATCGCGTAGCGGGTGAGGGAATCCATAATCAGCAACACATGCTGACCACGATCGCGAAAATCCTCGGCAATGCGCGTGGCATAGGCAGCACCCTGCATTCGCAGGAGCGGAGAAACATCTGCCGGTGCGGCGATCACCACCGAACGTGCACGGCCTTCTGCACCGAGGATATTCTCAATAAAATCTTTTACTTCGCGCCCACGCTCGCCAATCAAACCCACGACAATCACATCGGCGCGGGTGTAACGCGCCATCATTCCCAGCAGCACACTTTTACCGACGCCAGAACCGGCAAAAAGTCCCATGCGCTGCCCGCGCCCGACGGTAAGCAGGGCATTGATTGGACGCACGCCCGTGTCCAGCACATGTTCAATCGGTGTGCGTTGTAACGGGTTAAACGGCGGGGTAATCAGCGCACCGGTTTCGGTCGTATCGGGGGAGGGCAGGCCATCGAGCGGTTTACCGCTGCCGTCCAGAACTCGACCTAACAACGCCGGACCGAGCGGTAACTGCTTGCCGCTTTGCAGGCCGTCGCCGGAGATATTTTTGGCATAAACACGCGCGCCGGGCAGGACACCTTCCACTTCCTCCAGCGGCATTAAAAACAGCCGTTGACCGTTAAAGCCAACCACTTCGCTTTCTACTTCGTGCGTTTCGCTGCCGTTCTGGCGCTCAATGACACAGGTTGCGCCGAGCGGCAATTGTAATCCGGTGGCTTCCAGCACCAGCCCGGTAGCGCGAGTTAATCGCCCGTAGCGACGTACCGCAGGTAACTGCGCCATTTTGGCTTCAAAGTTGTCCAGTGTGGTTAGCCAGCGTGTCAGGCGCGTGGTCATTACACTACTCCCGGCGCTGCCAGACGGCAGAGTTCTTGCCAGCGAGTGGCGACACTTGCGTCGAGATCGCCTTCATCGGCGGAGACTTTACAGCCGCCGGGATGGAGTGTCGGATCGCCCCGCAACCGCCAGCCATGCAAACTTAAGGTTGCGCCGAGCATTTCATCGATGCGTTGCAGATCGTCAGGGTGCACGCGCAGCTGCGGTTTGCCGCTGAATAACGGTTCTTGCTGTAACAACTGCTGGATCTGCTTAATCAACGCCGCATTGTCCACCGTTGGTGTCTGGCCGATCACCTGACGCGCCGCTTCCAGCGCCATCTGCATCAGGCGCGAAGCAATCACACTATCAAGCGCATCAAGTGTGGTTTGAAATTCGCTGACCAGTTGCTGCATCCGGGCATGAATCGGCGCTTGCTGGGATTTTGCTTGCGCCAGTCCTTGTTCCAGCCCCTGAGCGATTCCTTCCTGATAGCCTTGTTCGTGGCCTTGCTGGCGACCTTCGGTAATTCCCGCCTGATAACCTTGCTCATGGGCTTGCATTTGCAGTTGCGCCAGTTGTTGCTCAAGGCTGGGTTCGGCCTCTTCAGGGGTGATCTCTTCTGGCTCGACCATGGGCACAAACTCCGCCTGCGGCGGCGCGAGATCGTCCGGTGTCCAGGTTTTCCACGGCAGATTATCAGACATAGGTATCCTCGCCGCTGCCAATCACCATCTCGCCAGTTTCGGCAAGACGGCGCACAATCAGCAGAATCGCCTTCTGCTCGTTCTCGACCTGCGACAGACGCACCGGACCACGGTTGGCGAGATCGTCGCGCAGAATATCGGCGGCACGCTGCGACATATTGCGCAGGAATTTCTCGCGCAGTGGCTGCTCGGCACCTTTCAGGGCGATCAGCAGCGATTCGGAATCCACTTCCTGCAACAGGCGCTGGATGCTGCGATCGTCGACATCCACCAGATTTTCGAACAGGAACATCTCGTCGATGATTTTCTGCGCCAGCTCGCCGTCAAATTCACGCACGGCGGTAATAACGGCTTCTTCCTGCTGGGTTTTCATCAGGTTGATAATTTCGGCCGCCGTTCTCACGCCGCCCATTTTGCTGCGTTTGAGATTCTGACCGTCGAGAAGGCCATTGAGTACTTCGGTCAGTTCCGCCAGCGCGGCAGGCTGTACGCCGCCAAAGGTGGCGATACGCAACATCACGTCGTGGCGCAGGCGTTCATCGAACAACGCCAGAATATCGGCGGCCTGCGCGCGCTTCAGATGCACCAGAATGGTGGCGATAATCTGCGGATGCTCATCGCGAATCAGATCGGCGGCGCTCTGCGGTTCCATAAAGTTGAGCGTTTCAATGCCGCTGGCGGTATCGCGGGTTTCGAGAATATCTTCCAGCAGGCTGGCGGCACGCTCTTCACCAAGGGCTTTGACCAGCACCGAACGCAGATAATCGTTAGCGTTGATATTCAGTGCCGCAAACTGTTCAGCTTCTTGCTCAAACTCCGCCAGCACTTCAGTTAACTGCTTGTTGGAGATCTGCGTGATGTTCGCCATCGCCGCACTCAGGGTTTGCACTTCGCGCTGGGAGAGGTGTTTGAATACCTCTGCCGCCCGGTCTTCGCCAATGGTCATTAGCAGGATGACGCTCTTTTCGGTGCCTGTCAGGTTACTCATGGTCGTTGTTTATCCACTGGCGAATGACCAGCGCCACCACGCGCGGATCGTTATCAGACATGTCACGGATACGCTGGCTCATTACCTCTGCCCCCAGACGTTGGTTTGCGCGGCGTTGCTGCAGTTGTTCGTCTTTGCTCAGGCGAACTTCCACCGCATCTTCCACTTCCTCGCGGGTCTGTGCCTGTTGCTGCACAGCTTTCACCGCCTCGGCGCGACGTGTTAGCTGCGGGCGTACCGCTTTACGCCACAGCAGCCACGCCACCAGCAGCACCAGCAACCAGCGCCCGGCAGCCAGCAACTGATCGATAAACGCTTGCTGTTGCCAGAACGGCAGTTCTCCACCGCTTTCGTCAGTGCTATTGAATGGCGAGTTGACGACATTGAGCGAGTCGCCGCGTTTTTCCGAAAAGCCCATCGCTTCGCGGGTCAGATCTTCAATCTGCTTCATCTGTTCGGTGCTGAGAGGCAACGGTTTGCCATCTGGCAACGTTTTGTAATTCACCACTACCGCAACGGATAAGCGTTGCACATCGCCCACGTTCATCTTGGTATGACGAATGGTGCGATCGACTTCGTAGTTACTGGTTTCATTACGCTGCGTGCTGCGCGGCCCACTATTGCTGGTGGTGCTCGCCTGCTGCTGGCGATTATTTTGATTTGCCGGAGGCGTACTGATTGGTGCGTTATTCGCAGGCGCTGGTTGATTCGACAACGCGCCCGGTACGCCGCCCGGATAACCGGAACCGCTTTGCTCGCTCTCATTAAGCTGGCGTGAACGGAGCGCCGCCTGTGATTGGTTGCCGTTAGGGCGATACTGTTCTTCTGTTTGCTCTTTACTGGCGAAGTCCAGCTGTGCCGTCACCTGGGCGTGAATATTGCCGTTGCCGACAACAGGCGACAGAATCGCTTCAATACGCCGCTGAATGCGTCCTTCGACATCGCTGGCATATTTCAACTGGGCGTCATTAAGATCGCGCCCGCTGGTGTTGGATTGGGTTAACAGATGCCCACTCTGATCCACCAGCGTGACATTTCCCGGAGGCAGACCAGCAACCGCGCTGGAAACCAGATGTACAATGGCGCTAATTTGCCCTTCATCCAGCGCGCGGCCTGGCAACAAATTTACCGTCACTGATGCCGAAGGAGATTTTTGTTCACGAACAAATAAAGAGGGTTTTGGCATCGCCAGATGCACGCGCGCCCCTTTTACCGGGCCGATAGTTTCGATGGTACGAGAAAGCTCGCCTTCCAGCGCCCGCTGATAATTCACCTGTTCGCTGAACTGGCTAATACCAAATTTTTCCTGATCGAGCAGCTCAAACCCAACAGCACCGCCTTTAGGCAAGCCTTGCTGCGCCAGACGCAGACGCAGCTCGTGAACTTTATCGGCCGGAACTTCAATCGCGCCGCTGGCTTCGCTGAAGCGGTAAGGAATATTCATTTGCGTCAGTTGGCTGACGATTGCGCCGCCATCCTGATCGGAAAGATTGCTGAATAACGTGCGGTAATCAGGGGCTTTTGCCCACAGGATTAACGCGACTATCACTGCTACCGCAGCGGAACCAGCAACAATCAGGGGGATTCTCGGATTCGCGCGCAGGCGATTGAGCCACTCAAGAGATTTTGTCTGGGCTGCGGTCGTATTCATCGCGCACCTCGCGGCAGATGATAGACGGCGGTATTGGCAAAGTGGAACAAGACGCACTCCCGGGTCAGCACACTCGAAAAATTAACGGCCTCATTATTTGTGGTTTTATTTTTTTCTATGCGCCAATTAACCCGTTTTTTTATCGTTATTTAACGCCTTTATCTTATTGACTTGCTGGTAGGCTCTGCTACCAGAAACTATTTGGGAGATGAGTATGTCAGCTATACAAGGGCTCGAAGGGGTTATCAGCCAGTTACAGGCCACGGCAATGAGTGCGCGTGCCCAGGAGCCGCTGTCGCAATCTACTATCAGTTTTGCCGGACAGCTTCATGCCGCTCTCGATCGCATAAGCGATACGCAAACCGCCGCCCGCACGCAGGCAGAAAAATTCACCCTCGGCGAGCCCGGCGTGGCGCTAAACGATGTGATGGCCGATATGCAAAAAGCGTCGGTTTCGATGCAAATGGGGATTCAGGTGCGTAATAAGCTGGTGGCAGCGTACCAGGAAGTGATGTCCATGCAGGTGTAGGTTTTGTAACCTGTTGACTATGCTTGTTTAATGACATCCGATCCCACGGCGTGGGGCATGGATGGGGCAAACTCACTCAATTTCTTATTTAAAATAGATATCTGCTCCTGATGGTTTTCTGCCATCCACAACGCTTTGCACTGGATACAATCCAGACTCTCTTCTCCCGTGCAGCCGATCTTTTGTATTCCGCGTTTGAAAGTCTGAAGGCAAAGTTCGTAAGTTAGCGATGGATTAAACAGTGAAAAGAAACGCGGCTGTCGGATTGGAGCCGCGGGACAAAGCCAAAAATTTTCCAAGAGTTGTTGAATTTCCCAGCTTTTTTGGAAGCGCATGTATCTTACTAATAACTAAAAAAGGTTTAAACCATAAAATTAATCGTATTTTCAGGTAACACTTACCGATATATCCCCACGCCATTCAGACGGTTAAAGCAGCAAGTATTTAGCGCGTAAACAGGGCGAGGGTTTGTCGCTCGCGCCAGCAGGTGTGATGTGGGGGGAAACCGCGTCACAGCCAGCTTCTGTCTGTTACTGACAGTCATCTTCAGGCACGGGAAAGTAATGACGGGGATAGCCCCGTCGTTCTCTGTTTACTTAATCTGGATGTTGACGCTGTATTTTTTAGCCTTGTTTTTACGAGCGTCATTGCGGGTTTGAAGCACTCTTAGCTCATATTTACCGGAAGCGGGAAGGATGTACTGACCATTGTCATCAAGTTCGGGAGAGTATCTGGAGAGATCAACCGAATCGCTGATTCCGGGCCCAAAGAGGACAATATCAGCACCCTCATTGGAGATACTGACGTGCACCTTCTGGCCTTTTTTGGCATAGAAGTTATATGTGTCGTAATCGTATCCCTTTATCTCTCCTGAGTACTGCGCACTACTATGACCCTTCCTGAACTCAACATTAACGTCCTTGCCAGCGGCAGAGGCCGTTGAGGTTAGCAGTGCAAAAAGAAAAATGGCTTTACTTACACCATTGATTTTCATGTGTGTTCTCCTCAGTCATGGAAAAACTATTGTTGTTATAATATAACAATTTTTGCCAGGTGTTTTCCATGAGCCTCCCGCCTGGAAGTTGCTATGGAGCGTGAGTGGTGTCAGGGAAGAGATAATCTGACAGATACCTGTACAAATAACGGATAACTGTCAGATCTGAGATGAGCTAATACATCTAAATTAAGGGTTTATTGTTCTCAACATCTTCAATATATAAGAGTGTATTATCGATAGAATAGTAACGACGTTTATTATCATTAACGTCAGTAACCCACCGGAAGACACCCGCATTCGCGAGCGTTATACAATATTCCCGAAAAGTAGACTTTCTGGAAATGTGAGTCCGGGCTGCTTTTATTACTTGCTCAGGGTTCTTAGTGGCACTGACTTTTAATAGGTTTCGGCTTCCTCTTATTAACAACACCTTGTCATCGTGTGTGACGATCCTAATGTTATCTGTAGCAAGATAGTAAATGTAATGCGCAATATGATGACGTTTTAACTCTGTGTAAAACCAGGAAAAGTTTAGCTCCGTTCTCACTTGCTCAAACATCTTTTGGAAAATAGCAACCTGATCCATCAGAGGGAATAATCTCTTGTTAGTTGTGAGAGTTTGTAGTTTGCATGATTGGTGCTATTCCTTCAATCAGATCCGATGACTTAATGCGGGTGATAAAGACGTACTAAATATAGGGTTATGATGCATGTGTCTGGTTAGGTTTTGCTATTCGTTCTTCAGTATTGCATTCGCAAAATGTTATGTTATAACATTTTGCGAATGTTGAAGCGGGAGGATAAACTGGATGATGGTTGTTAATAAATTGGCTTTTGCGCTGGGGTTACTATTGACTGGCAACTATGCACTTGCTCATGGGCATCATTCACATGGGGCACCACTGACAGAAATAGAACAAAAAGCAGCAGAGGGTATTTTTGATGATAATAACGTGAAAGATAGAAAACTTACTGACTGGGATGGTGTTTGGCAATCGGTATATCCCTTGCTTCAAAGTGGTGACCTTGATCCTGTTTTTAAAATGAAAGCAGAAAAAGATCCGGGTAAATCATTTGCGGATATTAAGTCCTACTATCAGAAAGGATATGCGACGGATATTGACACAATCGGTATCGAAAATGGTGTTATGGAGTTCCACAGAGGAGAGGAGGTGACTTCCTGTAAATATAATTATAGTGGATTTAAGATATTGACATATAAATCAGGAAAGAAAGGGGTTCGTTATCTGTTTGAGTGCCAGGAACCTGCCAGTAAAGCACCTAAGTTTGTGCAGTTTAGCGATCATATTATTGCCCCCCGGAAATCCTCTCATTTCCATATATTTATGGGCAATACGTCACAACAGCAATTACTAGAAGAGATGGACAATTGGCCAACTTATTATCCTTATCAGTTACAGACGAAAGAAATTGTGGATGAGATGCTTCATCACTAATTTATTTCAGGATTGCCATAAATCCTTGAGAATATTTGTCTGATATATCGCGTACTATAGACACTCCCGCTGCCTGAAACAGCGGGAGAACAGATTACTTTTGAATCAAATAACGAATGGTCGGCCCGTCTTGCTGGATATCCAGTACGGTATAACCGTGATTACGTGCATCCAGCGGAATATTGTTAATTGACTGCGGGCAATCGCTGACCACTTCGAGGATCTCGCCTTTCTTTAACTGCGGCATCGCCTCAAGAGTAGCGACCGCCGGATAAGGGCAGGGTTCGCCCACCATATCAAGACGGTAATCAGGAACGATATTTTTCATGCAATCTCCTTAGCAGTCTGCGGCGCCGCACGGCGGAAGAAGCGTTTCTCCCAGCCGATAACCAACATTAACGCAGCGAACAGCATCAAATATGTCACCAGCAGGCCGCCCATTGGGCCAAAGGTTTTCAGCAGGTTGATTTTGTCCCAGTCGGTTGCCAGCGCCGGGGCGAAATCATCCCAGTAATAAGCCAGAATCGTCGAGCCGATAATGTTGCCCAGTCCAACCCACCAGTAGTGCACCTGGCCTTCCACCGCGCGGTACATCCAGCCAGTTTCACAACCGCCCGCCAGAACAATACCAAAACCAAACAGTAACCCACCAATGACAGCATTCGGACCCGCCCACATGATTTTCGGTTCTACGCCTAACTGTACATAACTGAAAATACCTATGGCACTCACCGCCATACCGATAATGATCGCTTTCGCCATATGGGTTCGTCCGGTGATCCACATATCGCGGAACGCCGAGGTAAAGCAGATTTGCGCGCGTTCAATCAGTAAGCCAAAGCCGACGCCAAATAGCATAGCCAACCCCAGCTTCGGTTGGTTCATTGCTGTCAGCAGCGCCCAGCCCAGCATACCGAAAAATACCAGCATACCGAGGCGGAAGCGACGCCGTGCCTGATCCGGTTTTTGTGTTAGCGGTGATGCGGCAGAGACTTTCTGCATTTTTACCGGGATGCGGAACATCGGCAGTAGGGTAAAGCGCGCACCAAACCATGAGCCGATGGCGGTGGCGATGGCAAAGAACCAGGCGTGCAGCGAGAATTGCGGAATACCGGTGAAGAACGCCGCCAGGTTACAGCCCATCGCCAGACGCGCGCCGAAACCGGCGATAATGCCGCCAATAATGGCCTGCATAATGCGGATACGGCTGCGCGGCATACGTAATTTAACGTTGTTGGCCCACAGAGCAGCGGCAAAACAGCCGCCAAACATACCCAGAATCATCATCCCGTCGATGCGGGTTAATGGCGATCCTTCCAGATGGATTATTTTAAAATAACCCCACTCTTCAGCATGGACGCCAAACAGTTGCAGGAGCTGACCGCCCCAGCGGGTAAATTCACCCGTAACTGCCCAAAAGGTGCCGGTGATGCCAAAATAATAAGTGGAGAGAATACCCGCCGCGATGACTGCGGGGATGGGGGCCCAGAATTTAATCAACCAGGCTTGCTTGAATTGCTGCCATGACATGTATGTAGCCTCTGAACTCAGAAGGTTTAAACAAGAGTCGCGAATCATACACCAGGAGAATTTATTTGCGTGGCAATAATTCACAAAAATAATGGTTAGATCAAATTTCACCTTGGGCCTGGAAAGGCTGGCAGCATCAAGGCATTAATGCCACAATCCTCTTTTCTTCTCATGCAGGATGAATGATGAAAAAACTCGCAATTGCAGGCGCACTTATGCTGCTGGCTGGCTGTGCCGAAGTTGAAAATTATAACAATGTTGTGAAAACGCCCGCGCCAGACTGGCTGGCGGGGTACTGGCAGACCAAAGGACCGCAACGTGCTCTGGTCAGCCCTGAAGCGATAGGTAGCCTGATTGTTACTAAAGAGGGTGATACGCTGGATTGTCGTCAGTGGCAGCGGGTGATTGCTTTACCGGGTAAGTTGACGCTGATATCGGATGATCTCACTAACGTTACTGTCAAACGTGAGCTATATGAAATTGAACGTGACGGTAACACTATCGAATATGACGGCATGACGATGGAACGCGTGAATCGTCCGACGGCTGAATGTGCTGCCGTACTGGAAAAAGCGCCGTTGCCGACGCCACTGCCGTAATGAAATCCCCCTGGCACTGGGGGATTTTCATGTCAAAAAAAGTGCCCGATGCGCAAGCTTATCGGGCCTGGAACGGTAACGCCCCCGCAATAACGATGAGTGTATTTTCAGCGATCGGTTTTAAATCACCTCTTCGATAACCCACACACTGACGCTACCGCCGTTGCAAAAGAAGGTCGCTTCGCCATTTTCATCGGTTACTACGCTCTCTTGTCGATTACCCAGAAAGTCGCGCCAGGTTTTATTGCCGTAATTCTCTCCCAGATTAATGGTTTTTTCGCCATCGTCGCCGTTTGACATGACCACCACGCAGCCAGGATATTCGTCAGTACCGCTGCGACTAAACGCAATACAGTTCGGATGGTCGAAAAATAACGTCTGTACACCGTGGGCGAAACGCTGACGGGCGAGAATCAACTCATCAAGCTGTTCGATTATTGGCATATCTATGGGATAAGTTTGCCCGTCACCGCCGACATCTTCGTAATGGGCACCGTACAAATCAGGGTAGAACACGGAAGGGACGCCATTTTCTCGCAGCAAAATAAGGGCATAAGCCAGCGGTTTAAACCACGGTTCAACTGGCGCTTCAAGGGCTTGTAATGGTTGGGTGTCGTGATTGGCGACCAGCGTAACAGCATGGAAAGGATCGGCTTCCACCAGCGTACCGGTGAAAATCTGCGTCATGTCGTAGTCGCGCCCCATGCGTGATGCTTCGTGGAATTTCATCTGCAGCGGCGCATCAAACAGCATGGTTTTGCCTTCGACTTGATCAATATACGTTTGCAGCTTATCAACTTCGCGCGACCAGTATTCCGCCACAATAAATAGCGGCTTTGGTGCGACTTCCTGCACGTGGTCGATCCACTCTTTATAAAACCAGGCCGGAATATGTTTTACTGCGTCGAGACGAAAACCATCACATTGCGTTTGCTCCATCACCCAGCGCGCCCAGTATTTGAGCTCTTCCGTAACGGCATGGTTGCGAAAGTCGATATTTTCGCCCATCAGATAGTCAAAATTACCAAGCTCATCATCAACCTGGTCGTTCCAGCCTTCGCCGGTGTAGTCGTTGACGATTTTAAAGATACCGTCTTCGTTTGGGTTTTCGATATGGTCGATACCGCTAAAACATTTGAAATCCCAGATAAACTGCGAGTATTGCCCGCCACGAGCGGGAAAGGTGTAACGCGTCCAGCCTTCGCACTCAATGATTTCATCATCAATTTGCGTGCGATCGTCAGCATTGACGCGCTGTACGCGAATGGCTTCTTTTTCATCTGCGCCCATTTTGTGGTTGACGACCACGTCCAGCAGTACCGCAATGTCATTGCGTTTGAGTGCATCAATGGCGGCCAGCAGTTGTGCTTTATCGCCATATTTGGTGGGGATGCTGCCTTTTTGATCAAACTCGCCTAAATCAAATAAATCGTAGGAGTCGTAGCCGACCGAATACCCGCCCGATGCGCCTTTATAGGCTGGTGGCAGCCAGATCATATTGATACCAATATCATTAAAACCGTCGGCGCGCTCGGCCAGTTCAGGCCAGAGCTTGCCGCCTTCCGGGTAATACCAGTGAAAACATTGCAACAGCGTGGGATTACGCATTCTTCGACTCCACTCAAGGGGAACATTAGAAGCGTAGCCGTAATCGGATTATTCGCGAGCCATCATCTTTTTAAGCGTTGCCTGAACTCAAAAGAGGTTTTCCTGCGGTGCCAGCACGTAGCCCCCCTGATCACCGTAGGCGCTTAACACAGATTTTTGCATTGATGACTGACCGACCAGTTTCGCCAGTTCATCCATCCGAATCTGCAATAACTGTTTTACTTTGTTTTCGTTTTCCAGAACGAGGCGCAGCAGCGGTCTGAGTTGCTCCTGTATCATGGCAGAGGGTTCCGTTTCTTCCGTTAGGTGTGCGATCTTTTGCACCGCATTGACATATTCCATTTCGCTGGCGATGAGTTCATCCCATCGTCCTTCTGTCGCCAGGCGTAACATGAGTTGGCTTTTTTCGACGAGTTGTTGCCAGGCAAAATACAAGTGCGGTGCGTGGTTCATCAGACAGGATCCTGAATCAAAGAAGGGGAGAGTAAAGACTCTTTCCAGGCATCGGCAAGGTTACGCATCAACGTTTCCACTTCTTCAACTGCGGAGACATCGTTGCGTAAATTGGCTTGCAGCAAACGCCTGATCATATAGCTATACAGGGCTATCAAATTCTGGGTTAATTCGTCCTGGCTTTCTTCGTCAAGACCGATCCTCAGCCCGTTATCAATAATGCTGATCGCTTTTGACAAAGAGACGCCTTTTCCTTCCTGATTGTTGTCCTGCATAAACAGGCGCGCTCTTACCAGTGCACTCAACACGCCGTCAAACAGCATGGTGACCAATTGTTGTTGGCTGGCGCTCATTACGGCGCTTTCGACGCCAATTTGGGCATAGGCCTGGGTGCCTTTTGCGCTGTACATAGTCTCTCCTGAAGATTATTTCGAGCTGCTATTTGAGGTATCGAACTGCTGTGTCAGATAGCTACTGGTGGAGTTCAGCGAGTTCATTAACACATCTAATTGGGTAAACTGGGCTTTATAGCGCGCCATTAAGGTATCGATACGTTCACTGGCTGCGTTGTACTGATCAGTCAAATTGTTCAGCGTTTTGCTGACGCCATCTTTTGCTGCCTGGATTATCCCGGTGGAGGAGAGCCAA
Source organism: Escherichia sp. 93.0816 (assembly GCF_013368855.2). Taxonomy (NCBI): domain Bacteria; kingdom Pseudomonadati; phylum Pseudomonadota; class Gammaproteobacteria; order Enterobacterales; family Enterobacteriaceae; genus Escherichia; species Escherichia sp. 93.0816. Next base: position 28,632 of record NZ_JABWNC020000005.1, read on the forward strand.
CTGGTCAGATTGCTGCTAATGCCGGTGGTTACCCCTGTACTTTTACCGTCACCAATAAACATTTCACCGACGCCAGCGGCATCTTTTTTTAGCGCCGTTTGCAGTTTGTCGGTCGCGATTTCCAGCTTGCCGGTACTGGCATCGCTGGTAATGCCAATCTGTGCCAGCGTTTTATAGTTTGAACTGCTGTGGGTATTGGCGAGCAAGGTTTTAAGCTGAGTCTGGATGGTACGCAGTGTGGAGTCGCCGAGTAATGCGCCATTGCTGGAGTCCTGACTTTCTGCGCCGGCATCGACGGCGGTGTATTTGGTTAAGCTGCTGAACGTATCCTGCAATGTGTTATAGGCATCCACCCACGCTTTAACCGCATTTTCAGCTTTGGATGTGTCTTTACTGATGGTCAGTGTCTGATTACCGGTAGTGACGTCATTCAGGTTGAGGGTGATATCTTCCAGTGCGTCGCTGATAGTGTTACTGCTGTTTTCAATCTCAACGTTATTGACCGTCAGTTTGGCGTTTTGCGCGGTGACGCTTTCAATCATGCCATTGCTGCTATCACCTGAAGTTCCGTTGTAACCCATAAAACTTTCCAGGGCGCTGTCGCCGCTGACGCTAAGTTTCATCGCGTTATCGCTGCCCGTATCGTTAGCGGTGATGGACAGACGATACTCGCCGTTACCCACATTGATGATACTGGCGCTGACGCCAGCTTTGGCGTTGTTAATGGCATCGCGAATACCGGAAAGTGACGAGTTAGCCGCGCTGATATCAATCGTGACCGGATCTTTACCACCGCCTTGCTGGATGGTCAGTACGCTATCGCTGGTGGCGATGGCGGCTTTACTGTCTTTTTGACTATTTTTGGTGGTCAGCGTCTGAGCCTGCGCCAGTTGGCTGACGCTAATGGTGTATTTCCCGGCAATCGCGCTACCCGTGGTAGTGGCGCTGAAAGCCGATGAACTGCTGGTGGTTGAGGTGGCGGTAAATAAATCGGCTTTATTCAGTGCTGTGTTGGCTGTCTGGAAACTCTCCAGTGCGCTTTTCAGCGTCCCGTAGGCGCTCAGTTTCGCGGTGTAAGAGCTTTGCTGTTTTGATATCGGCGTCAGGGTAGATTTTTCTGCCGCCTCCAGACTGTCGAGGATGCTGCTTAAGTCCAGCCCCGACCCAACCCCAAGCGTTGAAATACTAGCCATATTGATTCCTTAATCATGCGACATGTAGAACGAATACCTGGGTTATCGGCGTAAGCGGGGCAAAGTTTACGATTTATTTTTTGGCTTAATGACACGAACAGCAACGAGGAAGGGGAGTATTTCGACCGCTAGAAAAAAATTCTAAAGGTTGTGAGAGACCAGACGATAACAGGGTTGACGGCGACGAAGCCGAAGGGTGGAAGCCCGATACTTAAACCGTAGAGCTAAAAAACAGGAATAAAAATTATGGCACAAGTCATTAACACCAACAGCCTCTCGCTGATCACTCAGAACAACATCAACAAAAATCAGTCTGCGCTGTCGACTTCTATCGAGCGCCTCTCTTCTGGTCTGCGTATTAACAGCGCGAAAGATGACGCCGCAGGTCAGGCGATTGCTAACCGCTTCACTTCTAACATTAAAGGTCTGACTCAGGCCGCGCGTAACGCCAACGATGGTATTTCTCTGGCGCAGACCGCAGAAGGCGCACTGTCTGAAATCAACAACAACCTGCAACGTGTGCGTGAGTTGACTGTTCAGGCGACGACCGGCACTAACTCTGATTCTGACCTGTCTTCTATTCAGGACGAAATCAAATCCCGTCTGGATGAGATTGACCGCGTTTCCGGTCAGACCCAGTTCAACGGCGTGAACGTGCTGGCGAAAAACGGTTCTCTGAATATTCAGGTTGGTGCGAATGATGGGCAGACCATCTCTATCGACTTGCAGAAAATTGATTCTTCTGCCCTTGGTTTAAGTGGTTTTAGCGTTGCCGGCGGGGCGCTGAAATTAAGCGATACAGTGACACAGGTTGGTGATGGTTCAGCCGCGCCAGTTAAAGTGGATCTGGATGCAGCAGCAACAGATATTGGTACTGCTTTGGGGCAAAAGATTAGCGCCAGTTCTTTAACGTTGCACAATATCTTAGACAAAGATGGTGCGGCAACTAAGAACTATGTTGTGAGCTATGGTAGTGATAATTACGCTGCTTCAGTTGCAACTGATGGAAGCATAACTCTTAATAAAGCGGATATTACTTATTCTGGCGGTGATATTACCGGTGCTACCAAAAATGATACTTTGATTAAAGTTGCTGCTAATTCTGACGGAGAGGCCGTTGGTTTCGCAACCGTTCAGGGTAAGAATTATGAAATTACAAATGGTGCGAATAATCAGGCTGTACCTGCAAATATTGCTCAGACCATTAATCTGGATTCGGCTACTGAATTTGCGGGGGCTTCCACTTCTGATCCACTGGCACTTTTAGACAAAGCCATTGCACAGGTTGATACTTTCCGCTCCTCCCTCGGTGCCGTTCAAAACCGTCTGGATTCTGCGGTCACTAACCTGAACAACACCACCACCAACCTGTCTGAAGCGCAGTCCCGTATTCAGGACGCCGACTATGCGACCGAAGTGTCTAACATGTCGAAAGCGCAGATCATCCAGCAGGCGGGTAACTCTGTGCTGTCTAAAGCTAACCAGGTGCCACAGCAAGTTCTGTCTCTGCTGCAGGGTTAATCGTCGTAATATAATGACAGTAAACGCCAAATTGCCTGATGCGCTGCGCTTATCTGCCTACAAGGTGAATCGCAATTAATAAATTTGCATATTCGCGTAGGCCGAATAAGGCGTTCACACCGCATCCGGCAAGATGAGGCGGACCTTGTCAGCTATCTTAACCCCGCTCCGGCGGGGTTATTCTGCTCGTTATTTACCGATTACCCCAAATAACCCCTTATTTCACCCATTAATCGTCCGATTAAAAAACCTGCAGAAACGGATAATTATGCCGATTATTTATATAACGCAGGGCTGTTTATCGTGAAATCACTCTATACCGCTGAAGGTGTAATGGATAAACATTCGCTGTGGCAGCGTTATATCCCGCTGGTGCGTCACGAAGCATTGCGCCTGCAGGTTCGACTGCCCGCGAGTGTAGAACTTGACGATCTGCTACAGGCAGGCGGCATTGGATTACTTAATGCTGTTGAACGTTATGATGCCCTGCAAGGAACGGCATTTACAACTTACGCAGTGCAGCGTATCCGTGGTGCTATGCTGGATGAACTTCGCAGCCGTGACTGGGTGCCGCGCAGCGTGCGACGCAATGCACGTGAAGTGGCACAGGCAATAGGGCAACTGGAGCAGGAACTTGGCCGCAATGCCACAGAAACTGAAGTGGCAGAACGTTTAGGGATTGAAATAGCCGACTATCGACAAATGTTGCTTGATACGAATAACAGCCAACTTTTCTCCTATGATGAGTGGCGCGAAGAGCACGGTGATAGCATTGAACTGGTTACTGACGATCATCAGCGGGATAACCCATTACAGCAATTACTGGACGGTAATTTGCGTCAGCGGGTGATGGAAGCCATCGAAATGTTACCGGAGCGCGAACAGTTGGTATTAACGCTCTATTACCAGGAAGAGCTTAATCTCAAAGAGATTGGCGCAGTGCTGGAAGTCGGTGAATCTCGGGTCAGTCAGTTACATAGCCAGGCTATTAAACGGTTACGCACCAAACTGGGTAAGTTATAACTTAGGTAAATGCCGCACATTAATTTTGAATACCAGGAGTTCTTAATAATGGTGCAGCACCAGAAAAGGCGGCCATTGAGTCGCTATCTTAAAGACTTTAAACACAGCCAGACTCATTGCGCATATTGCCGTAAATTACTCGATCGCATTACTCTCGTTCGCGACGGCAAGATAGTGAATAAAATCGCGATATCTCGCCTTGATACACTGCTTGATGAAAATGGCTGGTTTGAGGAACAAAAATCATGGGCGGCATTATGCCGTTTCTGCGGCGATTTACATTGCAAAACCCAGAGTGATTTTTTTGATATTATCGGCTTTAAACAGTTTCTCTTTGACCATACTGAAATGAGCCCCGGCACCGTGCGCGAATATGTGGTACGCCTACGTCGTTTGGGGAATTATTTAAGCGAACACGATATTTCCTCCGACCTGCTGCAGGATGGTTTTCTTGATGAAAACCTGGCTCCCTGGCTGCCCACCACCAGCACCAATAATTATCGCATCGCATTACGTAAGTACCAGTGCTACCAGATGCAAACCCGTGGTGACCTTACGCAGAAATCCCCCAGCCTGTCAGCTTCTGATATATATTAAATAAGAATAAGATGTAGCAGAGTTGTTTTTGTGTCTTCGAACAATGGCTCTACACTGCAAACCAACATAACAACATTCGGGGTGAATATGAAATTAGTACATCTGGGACGTCAGGCGCTGATGGGGGTTATGGCTGTGGCGCTGGTTGCGGGTATGAGCGTGAAAAGTTTTGCCGATGAAGGTCTGCTCAATAAAGTGAAAGAGCGGGGTACTTTGCTGGTGGGACTGGAAGGGACTTACCCGCCGTTTAGCTTTCAGGGCGATGACGGTAAATTGACCGGTTTTGAAGTGGAATTTGCGCAACAACTGGCAAAACATCTGGGCGTGGAAGCCGCATTAAAACCGACAAAGTGGGACGGTATGCTGGCGTCGCTGGATTCTAAGCGCATCGATGTGGTGATTAATCAGGTCACCATCTCTGATGAACGTAAGAAAAAATACGATTTCTCTACCCCGTATACCATTTCCGGTATTCAGGCGCTGGTGAAAAAAGGCAATGAAGGCACCATTAAAACCGCCGACGATTTGAAAGGTAAAAAAGTTGGCGTTGGTCTGGGGACTAACTATGAAGAGTGGCTGCGGCAGAATGTCCAGGGCGTTGATGTGCGTACCTACGATGATGATCCGACCAAATATCAGGATCTGCGTGTAGGTCGTATTGATGCCATCCTGGTTGATCGTCTGGCTGCGCTGGATTTTGTGAAAAAAACCAATGATACGCTGGCAGTAACCGGCGAAGCCTTCTCCCGCCAGGAGTCAGGTGTGGCGCTGCGTAAAGGTAACGAAGACCTGCTGAAAGCGGTTAACGATGCCATTGCAGAAATGCAAAAAGACGGCACCCTACAAGCCCTTTCCGAAAAATGGTTTGGTGCTGATGTGACCAAATAACCTGCATAATGACAAAAAAGGGCGCTTTAATTAGCGCCTTTTTTATTTAAGCGTTTTCTGCGTGCATAATAACAATATCACAACAACACACACCGGAGGCTTTTATGCCACTGCATAATTTAACTCGTTTCCCACGGCTGGAGTTTATCGGCGCACCAACGCCGCTCGAATATCTGCCGCGTCTTTCTGATTATCTTGGGCGGGAAATTTTCATTAAACGGGATGACGTCACACCAATGGCGATGGGTGGCAATAAATTACGCAAACTGGAGTTTCTCGCGGCAGACGCCCTGCGTGAAGGTGCCGACACTCTGATTACCGCCGGAGCGATTCAGTCTAACCACGTGCGCCAGACTGCCGCCGTCGCCGCAAAACTTGGGCTGCACTGTGTGGCGCTGCTGGAAAATCCTATCGGAACAGCCGCAGAAAACTATTTAACCAACGGCAATCGCTTGTTGTTGGATCTCTTCAATACCCAGATTGAAATGTGCGATGCGCTGACCGATCCCAATGCCCAACTGGAAGAGCTGGCAACGCGAGTCGAAGCGCAAGGGTTCCGTCCGTATGTCATTCCGGTTGGAGGTTCTAATGCTTTAGGCGCGCTGGGCTATGTGGAGAGCGCGCTGGAAATCGCGCAACAGTGTGAAGGGGCGGTTAATATTTCTTCGGTGGTGGTGGCGTCGGGCAGCGCCGGAACTCACGCTGGACTGGCAGTAGGACTGGAACATCTAATGCCAGAAAGCGAACTGATTGGCGTGACCGTGTCACGTTCCGTTGCTGACCAGTTGCCAAAAGTGGTTAACCTACAACAGGCAATCGCGAAAGAACTGGAGCTGAGCGCATCAGCGGAAATTTTACTCTGGGATGATTATTTTGCGCCTGGCTACGGCGTGCCGAACGACGAAGGCATGGAAGCGGTGAAACTGTTGGCGCGGCTGGAAGGCATTCTGCTTGATCCTGTGTATACCGGAAAAGCGATGGCGGGGCTGATTGATGGCATCAGTAAGAAACGCTTCAAAGACGAAGGGCCGATTCTGTTTATTCATACTGGCGGCGCGCCTGCGCTGTTCGCCTATCATCCTCACGTCTAGCCCCGGAAACGCTCATGCAAGAAAGTATACAACTGGTTATTGATTCTTTGCCGTTCCTGCTTAAAGGGGCTGGGTATACGCTGCAACTCAGTATCGGCGGCATGTTTTTTGGCTTACTGCTGGGATTTATTCTCGCGCTGATGCGCCTGTCGCCGCTCTGGCCCGTGCGCTGGCTGGCGCGTTTTTACATTTCCATTTTTCGCGGTACGCCACTCATCGCGCAACTGTTTATGATCTACTACGGCCTACCGCAGTTTGGCATTGAATTAGATCCGATTCCGTCGGCGATGATTGGTCTGTCACTGAACACCGCTGCCTATGCTGCCGAAACGCTGCGAGCCGCCATTTCATCTATTGATAAAGGCCAGTGGGAAGCAGCCGCCAGTATTGGCATGACGCCGTGGCAAACTATGCGTCGCGCAATTTTGCCGCAGGCGGCTCGGGTGGCACTGCCGCCACTGTCGAACAGCTTTATCAGCCTGGTAAAAGATACCTCGCTGGCAGCGACGATTCAGGTGCCGGAGCTGTTTCGTCAGGCGCAGTTGATTACCTCGCGCACGCTGGAAGTTTTCACCATGTATCTGGCGGCTTCGCTCATCTACTGGATTATGGCGACAGTGTTATCGACGCTACAGAACCATTTTGAGAATCAACTAAACCGCCAGGAGAGAGAGCCAAAATGAGTGCCATAGAAGTTAAAAACCTGGTGAAAAAATTCCACGGTCAGACGGTACTGCACGGTATCGATCTGGAGGTCAAAACCGGCGAAGTGGTGGCGATTATCGGCCCAAGTGGCTCCGGCAAAACCACGTTGCTACGCAGCATAAATTTGCTGGAACAACCGGAGGCGGGGAGCATCACCGTTGGCGATATCACTATTGATACTGCGCGTTCGTTAAGCCAGCAAAAATCGTTGATTCGCCAGTTGCGCCAGCATGTCGGATTTGTCTTTCAGAATTTTAATCTGTTTCCGCATCGCACAGTGCTGGAAAACATTATTGAAGGGCCGGTGATCGTTAAAGGCGAGCCGAAGGAGGAGGCCACGGCGCGCGCTCGCGAGCTGCTGGCAAAAGTTGGACTGGAAGGGAGAGAGACCAGCTATCCGCGTCGTTTGTCCGGCGGTCAACAGCAACGTGTGGCGATTGCGCGTGCGCTGGCGATGCGACCTGAAGTCATTCTGTTTGACGAACCTACTTCGGCGCTGGACCCGGAGCTGGTGGGGGAAGTCCTGAATACCATACGCCAGTTGGCACAGGAAAAGCGCACCATGGTGATTGTGACGCACGAAATGAGCTTTGCCCGTGACGTTGCTGACCGCGCGATCTTTATGGATCAAGGGCGGATAGTAGAGCAGGGTCCTGCAAAAACCTTATTTGCCGATCCTCAGCATCCCCGCACACGCCAGTTCCTTGAGAAGTTTCTGTTGCAATAAAATAAGAAAAAATCAGCCCCGGCCGCTTTTTAGTCGGGGCGAAAACGTATTCCTGACCGCATAAATCGCTTAATAAATCAGCATAACTTATTAATAACATAAGAGAATGCTATGTCTTGCAAAAGTAATTCATTGTCTGAATAATATAAATTATATATAAATCTTATTTATGTGATAGTTTGAGTTATCAGTATAAATGATACTCACTCTCAGGGGCGTAGCGGTTAACTATGCAGGATACGGATTTTTTCAGCTGGCGTCGCACGATGTTGTTGCGTTTTCAGAGGATGGAGGCCGCAGAAGAGGTCTACCATGAAATAGAGCATCAGACTTACCAACTGGAGTACGATTTTTATTCATTATGTGTGCGTCACCCGGTGCCATTCACGCGACCGAAAGTGGCTTTCTACACCAATTATCCGGAGTCATGGGTCAGTTATTATCAGGCCAACAACTTCCTCGCTATTGATCCGGTACTTAACCCTGAAAACTTCAGTCAGGGGCATTTATTGTGGAATGATGATTTATTCAACGAAGCACAGCCGTTATGGGAAGCCGCACGTGCGCATGGTTTACGCCGTGGCGTCACTCAGTATTTAATGCTGCCGAATCGTGCGCTGGGGTTTTTGTCCTTTTCCCGTAGCAGTACGCGTGAAATACCCATTCTTAGTGATGAACTGCAATTAAAAATGCAGCTATTGGTGCGTGAAAGTCTGATGGCGTTGATACGTTTAAATGATGAAATAGTGATGACGCCAGAGATGAATTTCAGCAAGCGGGAAAAAGAAATACTGAAATGGACCGCAGAAGGTAAAACGTCAGCAGAGATAGCGATGATCCTGTCAATCTCTGAGAATACTGTCAATTTCCATCAGAAAAACATGCAGAAAAAAATCAATGCACCGAATAAAACGCAGGTTGCCTGTTACGCAGCCGCAACTGGCTTAATATGATATCTATTACATTGGGCGTGCAAGATGTCAAACCGGCTGAAAGGTGAGCTTTCAGCCGGTTTTATATTACTGACGGTAGGCTTGTTTAATTTGCTTAACCGTTTTGGAAAATACCGCAGCCTGGGTTTCGTCTTCGATCAGCGCAAGCTGTTTTTCCATCTTTAACATCACGCGGCCCGCGTCAGCTTGTCCCATCGCCTGCAGCATCAGCGTCAGCATCGCTTTCAGGCAGGAGACTTCATTTGCCAGTTCTTGATTATTCTCGGCAGTAGAAAAATCAGGCATACTCATTTATTTTCCTCGTCATGTTGCAATGAAAATTTGCGGTGAAAAATGTTAAGGCGGCGGAGTATACCATAAGCTTTGCTAAAAATAGCAGTGGTTGTTTTTTGCGCACGATATCAGCAATAGTAATAAAACAGGGAATATAACGCGCAATAAATATTTTTATCATGAATGTTTTTCGCGCGTATTGTTCGGGTTAATTCATGTTACATATTCATGCCGCTGATTTTTCATTTATGCTGAATAAAGTCAATTTTTGTCACATTTCGGCGTTAGCCTTACTGCGAAACGAGCTGGCAAACCTTTGATGACGGACGTGACGATAACTCTGGACAATCGAATTTACAAAAACGAGAGAAAAATCGAATACCCACCATTTTTAACGTTTCAAAGTTGCAATAAAACCCGCTAATATACGAATGACTAACTATCAGTAGCGTTATCCCTATTTCTGGAGATATTCCTTTGATCAACGTTCTACTTGTTGATGACCACGAACTGGTGCGCGCAGGGATACGACGCATTCTGGAAGATATAAAGGGTATTAAAGTCGTCGGTGAGGCATCCTGCGGTGAAGACGCCGTTAAGTGGTGCCGGGCAAACACCGTTGACGTCGTGCTAATGGACATGAGTATGCCTGGCATTGGCGGTCTTGAGGCGACGCGTAAAATCGCTCGCTCGACAGCAGATGTCAAAATCATCATGCTTACGGTTCATACTGAAAACCCTTTACCAGCGAAAGTAATGCAGGCCGGTGCTGCGGGCTATCTCAGCAAAGGTGCGGCTCCGCAGGAAGTTGTGAGTGCGATTCGTTCTGTCTATTCAGGGCAGCGTTATATTGCTTCTGACATTGCTCAACAAATGGCATTAAGCCAGATCGAACCAGAAAAAACAGAAAGCCCATTTGCCAGTTTGTCTGAACGTGAATTGCAGATTATGCTGATGATTACCAAAGGCCAAAAGGTCAATGAGATCTCAGAACAGCTTAATCTCAGCCCGAAAACGGTGAACAGCTATCGCTACCGTATGTTCAGTAAATTAAACATTCATGGCGATGTTGAGCTGACTCACCTGGCAATTCGCCATGGTCTGTGTAATGCGGAGACATTAACAAGTCAGTGAGTGTTCAGTTTGACGCAAAAGCGTTTTTAAAAACCGTAACCAGCCAGCCGGGCGTCTATCGCATGTATGATGCTGGTGGTACGGTTATCTATGTCGGCAAAGCGAAAGACCTGAAAAAACGGCTTTCCAGCTATTTCCGTAGCAACCTCGCTTCGCGCAAAACCGAAGCGTTGGTTGCCCAGATCCAGCAAATTGATGTGACGGTTACCCATACCGAAACCGAAGCTCTGTTGCTGGAACACAACTACATCAAACTTTATCAGCCGCGTTACAACGTTCTGTTACGCGATGATAAATCTTATCCTTTTATTTTTCTTAGCGGCGATACCCATCCGCGTTTGGCTATGCATCGCGGCGCAAAACACGCCAAAGGTGAATATTTCGGCCCGTTTCCAAATGGCTATGCGGTGCGTGAAACCCTGGCGCTGCTACAAAAGATTTTCCCGATTCGCCAGTGTGAAAATAGCGTTTATCGCAACCGCTCGCGTCCGTGTCTGCAATATCAGATAGGGCGCTGTCTGGGTCCATGCGTTGAAGGACTGGTGAGTGAAGAAGAGTACGCCCAGCAGGTAGAGTATGTGCGCCTGTTTTTATCCGGTAAGGACGATCAGGTGCTTACTCAACTGATCGGTCGCATGGAAACAGCCAGCCAGAATCTGGAGTTTGAAGAAGCGGCACGTATTCGCGACCAAATCCAGGCGGTGCGACGCGTAACCGAAAAACAGTTTGTCTCCAATACAGGTGATGACCTTGACGTTATTGGCGTCGCTTTCGATGCGGGCATGGCTTGTGTCCACGTCTTGTTTATTCGTCAGGGCAAGGTGCTCGGTAGCCGTAGTTATTTCCCGAAAGTACCTGGCGGTACGGAGCTGGGCGAAGTGGTGGAAACCTTTGTCGGTCAGTTCTATTTACAGGGCAGCCAGATGCGCACCTTACCGGGTGAGATCCTGCTCGACTTTAATCTTAGCGATAAAACGCTGCTCGCCGATTCCCTTTCAGAACTGGCAGGGCGCAAGATTAACGTTCAGACTAAACCGCGTGGCGATCGGGCACGTTACCTGAAGCTGGCGCGCACCAATGCGGCGACGGCCTTAACGACCAAACTTTCGCAGCAATCTACCGTTCACCAGCGTCTGACCGCGCTTGCCAGCGTGTTGAAATTGCCGGAAGTGAAGCGGATGGAGTGTTTTGATATCAGCCATACCATGGGTGAACAAACGGTCGCTTCGTGTGTGGTGTTCGATGCTAACGGCCCGCTGCGTGCAGAGTATCGGCGCTATAACATTACCGGCATTACGCCTGGTGATGATTATGCGGCAATGAATCAGGTGCTGCGTCGGCGTTACGGTAAAGCCATCGACGACAGTAAGATTCCGGATGTGATCCTGATTGATGGCGGCAAAGGCCAGCTTGCGCAGGCGAAAAATGTCTTCGACGAGCTGGATGTCTCATGGGATAAAAACCATCCGCTGTTGCTTGGCGTGGCAAAAGGAGCCGATCGTAAGGCTGGGCTGGAAACGTTGTTTTTCGAACCTGAAGGTGAGGGCTTCAGTCTGCCGCCAGATTCACCGGCGCTGCATGTCATTCAGCATATCCGAGATGAATCACACGATCACGCGATTGGTGGGCATCGCAAAAAACGCGCAAAAGTCAAAAATACCAGCACGCTGGAAACCATCGAAGGCGTTGGACCAAAGCGTCGACAAATGTTGTTGAAATATATGGGCGGATTGCAAGGTTTACGTAACGCCAGCGTTGAGGAAATTGCAAAAGTGCCGGGTATTTCGCAAGGTCTGGCAGAAAAGATCTTCTGGTCGTTGAAACATTGATGTCTCTGTAGCAACATAGGGGTAATCTTACTGACAACAGATAGTTACCCGTCATTATGCAATTTAATATCCCTACGTTGCTCACACTGTTCCGTGTCATCCTTATCCCATTCTTTGTATTGGTCTTTTATCTGCCTGTCACCTGGTCGCCGTTTGCTGCCGCACTCATTTTCTGCGTTGCGGCGGTGACTGACTGGTTCGATGGTTTTCTGGCGCGTCGCTGGAATCAGAGTACCCGTTTTGGCGCTTTCCTTGATCCAGTAGCAGATAAAGTGCTGGTTGCCATTGCCATGGTGTTGGTAACTGAGCATTACCATAGCTGGTGGGTTACTTTGCCAGCGGCAACGATGATCGCCCGTGAAATTATCATTTCTGCTCTACGTGAGTGGATGGCTGAACTCGGTAAACGCAGCAGTGTGGCTGTCTCCTGGATTGGTAAAGTAAAAACGACTGCCCAAATGGTGGCGCTGGCCTGGCTGTTATGGCGTCCGAACATTTGGGTTGAGTATGCTGGTATTGCACTTTTCTTTGTGGCTGCGGTACTGACTCTGTGGTCTATGTTGCAATATTTGAGCGCAGCTCGCGCAGATTTGCTTGATCAGTGATCGTTTCGGCGCAAAATTCAGCAAACGATCAAAAGTGGTGAAAAATATCGTTGACTCATCGCGTCAGGTAAGTAGAATGCAACGCATCGAACGGCGGCACTGATTGCCAGACGATAATAAAATCAAGTGATTAGATGATTGCTTGATGAATGCGGGAATAGCTCAGTTGGTAGAGCCCGACCTTGCCAAGGTCGGGGTCGCGAGTTCGAGTCTCGTTTCCCGCTCCAGTTAAAAGACATCGGCTTAAGCGGGTGTCTGGCTGAAAAGCCTGAAGAATTTGGCGCGTTAACAAAGCGGTTATGTAGCGGATTGCAAATCCGTCTAGTCCGGTTCGACTCCGGAACGCGCCTCCAATTTTTCCCGAGCCCGGATGGTGGAATCGGTAGACACAAGGGATTTAAAATCCCTCGGCGTTCGCGCTGTGCGGGTTCAAGTCCCGCTCCGGGTACCATGGGAAAGATAAGAATAAAATCAAAGCAATAAGCAGTGTCGTGAAACCACCTTCGGGTGGTTTTTTTGTATCTGCCACTTATCGTTATACCCCTCTTTTTTTAATCACCAGGTAATCCACTCAAAAAGTATCTCTATGCCAGAGCGACATGTAAGATAGACGCTGGCGAGTCGAGATCCACAAGGAAAAGCGTATGAAAACGGGACCGTTGAACGAAAGTGAGTTGGAATGGCTGGATGATATCCTGACCAAATACAACACAGACCACGCCATCCTTGATGTAGCTGAGCTGGACGGTTTATTGACGGCGGTGTTGAGTTCTCCGCAAGAAATTGAACCAGAACAGTGGTTGGTGGCCGTCTGGGGTGGGGCGGATTATGTACCGCGCTGGGCGTCAGAAAAAGAGATGACGCGCTTTATGAATCTGGCTTTTCAACATATGGCCGATACCGCAGAACGTCTGAACGAATTTCCTGAACAGTTTGAGCCGTTATTTGGTCTGCGAGAGGTTGATGGTCGTGAGCTGACGATCGTTGAGGAGTGGTGCTTTGGCTATATGCGTGGCGTTGCCCTCTCTGACTGGTCGGCATTGCCTGAATCCTTAAAACCGGCGCTTGAGGCGATTGCGCTGCACGGTACGGAAGAAAACTTCGAGCGGGTAGAGAAGCTGTCGCCGGAAGCGTTTGATGAGAGTGTGGATGCCATTCGACTGGCGGCACTTGATTTGCACGCTTACTGGATGGCTCATCAGCAGGAAAAGCCTGTTCAGCAACCGTTCAAAGCAGAAGAAAAACCGGGGCGTAACGATCCTTGCCCGTGCGGTAGTGGTAAGAAATTTAAGCAGTGCTGCCTGCATTAAGAGGTCACATTGGGTGCCAGAGTTAATTCTGGCACCCAACAAGGATATGTGAGGCTATTTAATCACCCCACTTCTGGTAACCACCCTGCTGCAATCAAAAATTGTACTCCAATCACGCCAATACCACAGAGAAACACCAGTACCAGCGCCGGACGGCCGCCTTTAACCCGATAACCTGCTTGTGGATTATGCTTTCTGCTTTGCCAGGTCAGCAGGGAAGGGATAATCAACGCCAGTACAGCCAGCGCCACACCGGCGTAACCCAGCGCCATTACAAAGCCACGTGGGTAAAACAGAGCAAATGCCAGCGGTGGCAGAAAAGTAATTGCCCCGGTTTGCATTCTCCCGCCAACGCTATTTGAACGCTGAAACAGATCCGCAAGATAATCAAATAAGCCTAATGCTACGCCGAGGAAGGACGTTGCGAGGGCTAAGTCAGCAAATAAATGCACCGCCAGTTCGACATGCGGTGAGGCCACCACTTCGCGTAATGCCTGCAACAGCCCGTTTAACCCGGCATGATTAGCCAGCAGTCCCATAAAGGTTGTGGAATCAATGCTGCCCAGTGTCGCCAGTTGCCAGAATATATACGCCACCAGAGGGATCGCACTACCTGTAATAAATACCCAGCGCAGCTTGCGAATGTTGCCATCCATATAACTGACGATGCTCGGTACACTACCGTGGAAGCCAAATGACGTAAAAATTACCGGGATCGCAGACAACGCGAGTCCTTGTTGCAGCGGTAGAGTTAAAAGATTCACTTTATGAATATGCGGTAGCAGCAGTACCAGCATCACCACCAGAAAAATAATTTTGGCGCTAAACAGAAAGCGGTTAAATAAATCGACCAGCGACGTCCCGACACAAACCACACCACCGGCAACAAAAGTGAACAACAACACGCCAGCGGTTGCCGACACTGGAATACCGGTCCAGTCACTGATGCTGGAGGCAAGTAATTCACCGGCACCGCTAATGTACGCCGCTGTCAGGGCGTACATTAAAAACATCATACTGAAGCCAGTGAGCCACTGCCCATAACGCCCCAGATAGCGTTTTGCCAGCGTGCCCAGACCGGTATCTGCGGGGACATGCTGATACACCTCCAGCAATAGCAGTGCGGTGTAACACATCAATGCCCACAGACCAACTAACAATGTCAATGTGACACTAAAACCGACGCCTGCTGCCGCCAGTGGCATTGCCAACATACCCGCGCCAATTGTGGTTCCTGCCACGATAAAAACACTTCCCAGAGTTCTGTTTTTCACGCTTTCTTCTGTCCTGACGATCTTTATGAGAGATATCTGCGGCGCAGGTTAAGGCATTCTACATTCCTCGTCAAATCGACGTTACATTTGCTGTAAATAAAAATGTACAATGAAATGCATTCAGAACTGCGCTGGCGCAAAGCCTTGATGAGGGGATATCGCTACGCTATGCCCTTTTTGAGGAGGAACGATGGACTCTATTCACGGTCATGAAGTGTTAAATATGATGATTGAATCAGGCGATCAATATACGCACGCCAGTCTGGAAGCGGCGATCAAAGCGCGTTTTGGTGAACAGGCGCGTTTTCATACCTGCTCGGCAGAAGGGATGACGGCGGGAGAGCTGGTGGCGTTTCTGGCGGCGAAAGGTAAATTTATTCCCGGCGAAGAAGGGTTCTCAACCGATACAAGTAAAATTTGTCGCCACTGATATGAAACGGCGGCAGTAAATCTGCCGCCAGAGTAGATTAGTTTTGCGCGTCGAGGGTAGCAAGTTCTTTATCGATGAAATAAAGACCTTCGCCGCTTTTACCGGCCAGACTTAATTTATCAATAATCGATTTGAACAACTTCTCTTCTTCATGCTGCTCAGAAACATACCATTGCAGGAAATTAAACGTTGGGTAATCCTGGTTGGTCATGGCGGCGTGAGCCAGTTCATTAATTTTCTGCGTGATTAATTGTTCATGCTTATAGGTTTCCTGGAATAATTCATCAAGTGAAGAATATTCAGCAAACGGGGATTCAACGGTATTAATACGCGGTAAGTTTCCGGTATCGGTCAGATAATCAAACAGACGCTGCATATGCGTCATCTCTTCCTGGGCGTGGCGGCGCAGAAATGCAGCCGCACCTTCAAAGGTATGATAGCTGCACCAGGCGCTCATTTGCTGATAAAGCAGTGAAGAGTACAGTTCCAGGTTCATCTGCTCATTGAGTTTTTCAATCATTTCTGGTTTCAGCATGATAGTGCTCCACAAAGGTTATTTTTGTTGCTGTGGCGCCACTATAATTTGTTATTTTATTATTTGCAAAAGGTAAAATATTAAATTCAATTATTAAAAATACGAATGGGAATAAAACGCATTAACGCTATTCGTGGAATTAATTAACCAGCGAAGCATCCCTCGCTGATTAAGGTCTTTATTGATAAGTCGAGGGCATTAAATTTTGGCACTGATACGACAACGTAAATTCCGTATTCAGACATAACGACCCCGCAAACAGACTACAGTTACTTACAGGTTGCCCAAACGCAATGGCGCGGGTAAACCCAGCGTGCTGACATGCGCGTTCCGCTATTCTCTGATTAAGATAACTGTCAGTACGGGCGTGTTGTAAAAACGCCTGGTCATAAACGAGGCGTACAATACCGCTCGTGACATTAACCTCGCTCAATTGAGCCTGACGAGTTACGGTGCAGCCCGCTAATGTTAAAAGCGAAAAAACAATTATCAGATGTTTCATGTCACGGCCTGAAAAGGGAGAAGAAACAGGTATTGTACCTGCGTGCAGGATCAGGTTATGGACAGAAAAGACGACGGATCGGCGCTATTCCTTGCTTTTCCCAGAAGTCAGATGCTTTGTGGGTTATCAATTTCATAACATTAAAGGGGTGTTTGTGTGATGTGAATCACATAAAGATTGATTTTTGTGATGAATGTCATATTATAAGTGCAAAGATGATAACACCTGCATAACAAATGGTCGGAGTACCTCAATGAAACTGCGCAAAATCCTGAAAAGCATGTTCGATAACTATTGCAAGACGTTCAAAGACGTACCGCCAGGCAATATGTTCAGATAACAAAAAACCTGCTTCGGCAGGTTTTTTTGTGCCCTGGTGATGGCGGATGTGACTATCGCTGTGGAGGGGAAGCCGCTACTATAGCGGCTTTCAAAATGCTATCAGGAGTTTACAATGTCCCAGCCGCTGAATGCCGATCAGGAACTGGTCTCTGATGTTGTCGCTTGCCAGTTGGTAATCAAACAAATTCTCGACGTACTCGATGTGATCGCACCTGTTGAGTTGCGTGAAAAAATGTCCAGCCAGTTGAAGAATATCGATTTTACTAACCATCCCGCCGCAGCCGATCCGGTAACGATGCGCGCTATCCAAAAAGCCATCGCGCTGATTGAACTGAAATTTACTCCGCAAGGTGAATCCCATTAAAAAAACCGCTGCTTCAAAGTATGAAGCAGCGGTTTTCTCAAAATTATTTGTATCCGGCGCATGTTTTAAAGCGCCGAACATGATTAATGTATCTGATGCGACACGACATTAAGCACATGCTGGTCGGTCTGGACAGGGCACATACCGGCAAGTTTCGCGCTGCGCACTTCATCAAGAATGGTTTGCAACAACAGGCCATCGTGCTGCTGTTCTTTTTCCAGATCGCGCAGGAAATCGACGGTAGAATCATCATTCAATTCTTTAGCTTCATCGGCTAATTGTGACAGCTTGCTTGAACGCTGCTCATATTCTTCCATCGTTTTTTGGAAGAGTTCTTCCAGAGAGTTAAGCTTTTCTCCTGGTACATCGATAGCTTTAACGATGGGAGTTGCTCCGATACTTTTCATAAAGTTAAACATGCGCATCATTTGCGTCACGTTACTTTGAGCCTGGGCGCGAAGGAAAGTAGCGGTGCCATTCAGACTTTGTTCAGAACACCATTTGCTCAGGTGAAGGTAGAGATTGGATGCGTAAAACTCGCGGTTCATTTGGGTGTTGAGTTTGAGAAGCATTCCAGTGGTTGCCATACCTAATATCCTTATATCCAGAAGACGTGAGGTGCAAGATGAATCAAAACACCGTAATTACTGCTTGCAGAATAATTCCTTTCTGCATGTCCAAAATGTGATCGTGGAGTCAATTCTGACGATGATCTGAAATAAGCATAACGTCTGAACTGATATAAGAAAATCCTTAAATCACCAGATTTATATTTTTTTACATTTCATTGATGAGAGCAATTAGTTTGCAATAATTCCTAATGCGGCATATTAATGTATTTCATTGATATTAAAATAAATTATTAATAACATGATGATGCTTTGATATTTTAAGGAGTTTTTTCAGTTATGCGATGATGCTCTCATTATAGCGTTATTCTTAATTAATAAAGGGGGTGATAATTAATGTGGAAATTGATTAACACAAGGTTTAGAGACTTCTTCCTCCTTTCACTATTCAGTGTAAATGAACGACCTCTTGCCCGGTAATAATTAGATTAAAAAAAGACACTCCCTGCCTCTCAAAGCAGACCACAAGGATTTCCAGGCTAATGTCATGGATTATTCTGCTAATGCTTTTTTGATTTGTCAGACAATTACCGTTTCCTGTATGTCATTTCTCGCTGAATTTATGCACGTTCTCACTGTAATTCTGCTATGTGATATTGCTCTCCTATGGAGAATTAATTTCTCGCTAAAACTATGCCAACACAGTCAATTATCTTTTCGATAAAGGTAATGCTTTGTTTTCCGATTGAATTAACAAAAGTTCTTAGTTTTTGCCCTACACAAAATGACGCTAAAGCTGGAGATAACCATGCACAAATTTACTAAAGCTCTTGCAGCCATTGGTCTGGCTGCCGTTATGTCACAATCCGCTATGGCGGAAAACCTGAAACTCGGTTTCCTGGTAAAGCAACCAGAAGAGCCGTGGTTCCAGACCGAATGGAAGTTTGCCGATAAAGCCGGGAAAGATTTAGGGTTTGACGTTATTAAGATTGCCGTGCCGGATGGCGAAAAGACGCTGAACGCCATCGACAGTCTGGCTGCCAGCGGTGCGAAAGGGTTTGTCATTTGTACGCCAGACCCGAAACTGGGTTCCGCAATTGTGGCGAAAGCACGTGGCTATGGTATGAAAGTGATTGCCGTGGATGACCAGTTTGTAAATGCCAAAGGTAAGCCGATGGATACCGTGCCGCTGGTGATGATGGCGGCGACCAAAATTGGTGAGCGTCAGGGCCAGGAACTGTATAAAGAGATGCAGAAACGTGGTTGGGACGTAAAAGAAAGTGCCGTAATGGCGATTACTGCCAACGAACTGGATACCGCTCGTCGCCGTACCACGGGTTCTATGGATGCGCTGAAAGCCGCCGGATTCCCGGAAAAACAAATTTATCAGGTTCCCACCAAATCTAACGACATCCCCGGGGCATTTGATGCCGCCAACTCCATGCTGGTTCAGCATCCTGAAGTTAAACACTGGTTGATTGTCGGGATGAACGATAGCACCGTGCTGGGCGGTGTACGTGCAACGGAAGGTCAGGGCTTTAAAGCGGCGGACATCATTGGTATTGGTATTAATGGGGTGGATGCGGTGAGCGAGCTGTCAAAAGCGCAGGCTACCGGTTTCTACGGTTCACTCCTGCCAAGTCCGGACGTACATGGCTATAAATCCAGCGAAATGCTCTACAACTGGGTAGCGAAAGACGTAGAACCACCAAAATTCACTGAAGTTACCGATGTAGTTCTGATTACGCGCGACAACTTTAAAGAAGAACTGGAGAAAAAAGGTTTAGGCGGTAAGTAATCTGCCGTAAAAATTCCCCTCTGCCTTTATTGTGCAGAGGGGGTGTGAAAGACCAGTGATTCACGGAGACGTTATGCAACAGTCTACCCCGTATCTCTCATTTCGCGGCATTGGTAAAACTTTCCCCGGCGTTAAGGCGTTGACGGATATCAGTTTTGACTGCTATGCCGGTCAGGTTCATGCGTTGATGGGTGAAAATGGCGCAGGAAAATCAACACTCTTAAAAATCCTTAGTGGAAACTATGCGCCAACCACGGGTTCTGTAGTGATTAATGGACAGGAAATGTCCTTTTCCGACACGACCGCTGCGCTTAACGCGGGTGTGGCGATTATTTACCAGGAACTGCATCTCGTGCCGGAAATGACCGTCGCGGAAAATATTTATCTCGGCCAGCTTCCCCATAAAGGCGGCATTGTGAATCGTTCACTGCTGAATTATGAAGCAGGTTTACAACTCAAACATCTGGGTATGGATATTGACCCGGCTACGCCGCTGAAATATCTCTCCATTGGTCAGTGGCAGATGGTTGAAATTGCCAAAGCTCTGGCGCGTAACGCCAAAATTATCGCCTTTGATGAGCCAACCAGCTCCCTGTCTGCCCGTGAAATCGACAATCTTTTCCGCGTTATTCGTGAACTGCGAAAAGAGGGGCGGGTGATCTTATACGTTTCTCACCGTATGGAAGAAATATTTGCCCTCAGTGATGCCATCACCGTCTTTAAAGATGGGCGTTATGTCAAAACCTTTACCGATATGCAGCAGGTTGACCACGACGCACTGGTACAGGCGATGGTTGGTCGTGATATCGGCGATATCTACGGCTGGCAACCGCGTAGCTATGGTGAGGAGCGATTGCGTCTGGATGCCGTGAAGGCACCTGGCGTGCGTACGCCAATAAGCCTGACCGTTCGCAGTGGTGAAATCGTTGGTCTGTTTGGTCTGGTGGGGGCAGGACGCAGCGAATTAATGAAAGGCATGTTTGGTGGGACGCAAATCACCGCCGGTCAGGTTTATATCGACCAAAAGCCGATCGATATCCGTAAACCAGGCCACGCCATTGCGGCTGGCATGATGCTCTGTCCAGAAGATCGCAAAGCGGAAGGCATTATTCCGGTGCATTCCGTCCGTGACAATATCAACATCAGCGCCCGTCGCAAGCATGTTCTCGGCGGTTGCGTGATCAATAACGGCTGGGAAGAAAATAATGCTGATCACCATATTCGTTCGCTAAATATCAAAACGCCAGGAGCAGAGCAATTAATCATGAATCTCTCCGGTGGTAATCAGCAAAAAGCCATTCTGGGACGCTGGTTATCGGAAGATATGAAAGTCATTTTGCTGGATGAACCTACGCGCGGTATTGATGTGGGAGCCAAGCACGAAATATATAACGTGATTTATGCGCTGGCGGCGCAGGGTGTGGCGGTGCTGTTTGCCTCCAGCGATCTGCCCGAAGTCCTCGGCGTCGCCGACCGTATTATCGTCATGCGTGAAGGTGAAATCGCTGGTGAATTGCTACACGAGCAGGCAGATGAGCGTCAGGCACTAAGCCTTGCTATGCCTAAAGTCAGTCAGGCAGTTGCCTGAGTAAGGAGAGTATGATGTCTTCTGTTTCTACATCCGGTTCTGGCGCACCTAAGTCGTCATTCAGCATCGGCCGTATCTGGGATCAGTACGGTATGCTGGTGGTGTTTGCGGTGCTGTTTATTGCCTGTGCCATTTTTGTCCCGAACTTTGCCACCTTCATTAATATGAAAGGGCTGGGGCTGGCCATCTCCATGTCGGGGATGGTGGCGTGCGGTATGTTGTTCTGTCTCGCGTCGGGTGACTTTGACCTTTCTGTTGCTTCGGTCATTGCCTGTGCAGGTGTCACTACGGCGGTGGTTATCAATCTGACCGAAAGCCTGTGGATAGGCGTGGCGGCAGGTTTGCTGCTGGGTGTCCTCTGCGGTCTGGTGAATGGCTTTGTTATCGCTAAACTTAAAATTAACGCCTTGATTACCACTCTGGCGACGATGCAGATAGTCCGTGGTCTGGCGTATATCATCTCTGACGGTAAAGCGGTCGGTATCGAAGATGAAAGTTTCTTTGCTCTCGGTTATGCCAACTGGTTCGGCCTGCCTGCGCCAATCTGGCTCACCGTCGCTTGCCTGATAATCTTTGGCTTGCTGCTGAACAAAACTACCTTTGGTCGTAATACGCTGGCGATTGGCGGTAACGAAGAGGCCGCGCGTCTGGCGGGTGTACCTGTTGTCCGCACCAAAATCATTATCTTCGTTCTCTCTGGTCTGGTATCGGCGATTGCCGGGATTGTTCTGGCTTCGCGCATGACCAGCGGTCAGCCGATGACCTCGATTGGCTATGAGTTGATTGTTATTTCAGCCTGCGTTTTAGGTGGCGTTTCTCTGAAAGGTGGCATCGGAAAAATCTCATATGTGGTGGCGGGTATCTTAATTTTAGGTACTGTAGAAAATGCTATGAACCTGCTCAATATTTCTCCTTTCGCGCAGTACGTGGTTCGTGGCTTAATCCTGCTGGCGGCGGTGATCTTCGACCGTTACAAGCAAAAAGCGAAACGCACTGTCTGATGCTTTTTTTCGCAACAATTTAGCTCTTTTTTCCATCACAGCCAGCCGCCACAACGGCTGGCTGTTCTTTTTTGCAAATGGCGAGCTACGTCACACTGTCTATACTTACATGTCTGTAAAGCGCGTTCTGCGCGAACTATAAAAAGATAAGGAGGAGTACCGGGTGACAGAACCGTTAACCGAACCCCCTGAACTATCCGCGAAATATGCCTGGTTTTTTGATCTCGATGGAACGCTGGCGGAAATTAAACCGCATCCCGATCAGGTCGTCGTGCCTGACAATATTCTGCAAGGACTTCAGCTACTGGCAACCGCAAGTGATGGTGCATTGGCATTGATATCAGGGCGCTCAATGGTCGAGCTTGACGCACTGGCAAAACCTTATCGCTTCCCGTTAGCGGGCGTGCATGGGGCGGAGCGCCGTGACATCAATGGTAAAACGCATATCGTTCATCTGCCGGATGCGATTGCCCGCGATATTAGCGTTCAACTGCATACGGCAATCAGCCACTATCCCGGTGCGGAACTGGAGGCGAAAGGGATGGCGTTTGCGCTGCATTATCGTCAGGCGCCGCAGCACGAAGACGCCTTATTGACATTAGCGCAACGCATTACCCAGATTTGGCCGCAAATGGCATTACAGCAGGGAAAGTGTGTCGTCGAGATTAAACCAGGAAACACCAGTAAAGGGGAGGCGATTGCAGCCTTTATGCAGGAAGCTCCCTTTATCGGCCGTAAGCCCGTTTTTCTGGGCGATGATTTAACCGATGAATCTGGCTTCGCGGTCGTTAACCGACTGGGTGGAATGTCAGTGAAAATTGGCACCGGAGCGACTCAGGCATCATGGCGGCTGGCGGGCGTGCCGGATGTCTGGAGCTGGCTTGAAATGATAACCAACGCATTACAACAACAAAAAAGAGAAAATAACAGGAGTGATGACTATGAGTCGTTTAGTCGTAGTATCTAACCGGATTGCACCACCAGACGAGCACGCCGCCAGTGCCGGTGGCCTTGCTGTCGGCATACTGGGGGCACTGAAAGCCGCAGGTGGACTGTGGTTTGGCTGGAGTGGCGAAACAGGGAATGAGGATCAGCCGCTAAAAAAGGTGAAAAAAGGAAATATTACCTGGGCCTCTTTTAACCTCAGCGAACAGGATCTCGACGAATACTACAACCAATTCTCTAATGCCGTTCTCTGGCCTGCATTTCATTATCGACTCGATCTGGTGCAATTTCAGCGTCCTGCCTGGGACGGCTATCTACGCGTAAATGCGTTACTGGCAGATAAATTACTGCCGCTGCTGGAAGACGATGACATTATCTGGGTTCACGATTATCACCTGTTGCCATTTGCGCATGAATTACGCAAACGTGGGGTGAATAATCGCATTGGTTTCTTCCTGCATATTCCTTTCCCGACGCCGGAAATCTTCAATGCGCTGCCGACGTATGACACCTTGCTTGAACAGCTTTGTGATTATGATTTGCTGGGTTTCCAGACAGAGAACGATCGTCTGGCGTTCCTGGATTGCCTTTCTAACCTGACCCGCGTTACGACGCGTAGCTCAAAAAGCCATACGGCCTGGGGCAAAGCGTTTCGAACCGAAGTTTACCCCATTGGCATTGAACCAGATGAGATTGCCAAACAGGCTGCCGGACCACTGCCGGCAAAACTGGCGCAACTAAAAGCGGAACTGAAAAACGTACAGAATATCTTTTCTGTCGAACGACTGGATTATTCCAAAGGTTTGCCGGAGCGTTTTCTCGCCTATGAAGCGTTGCTGGAAAAATATCCGCAACATCACGGTAAAATTCGCTATACCCAGATTGCGCCAACGTCGCGTGGTGATGTGCAAGCGTATCAGGATATTCGTCATCAGTTGGAAAATGAAGCCGGGAGAATTAACGGCAAATATGGTCAATTAGGCTGGACGCCGCTTTATTATCTGAATCAGCATTTTGATCGTAAATTACTGATGAAAATCTTTCGCTATTCCGATGTTGGATTAGTGACGCCGCTGCGCGACGGAATGAACCTGGTCGCGAAAGAGTATGTTGCCGCACAGGATCCTGCCAATCCGGGCGTACTGGTACTTTCGCAATTTGCCGGGGCGGCAAACGAACTGACGTCGGCGTTAATTGTAAACCCATACGATCGTGATGAAGTTGCGGCGGCGCTCAATCGGGCGTTGACAATGTCGCTGGCGGAACGTATTTCCCGCCATGCAGAAATGCTGGAAGTTATTGTGAAAAACGACATTAATCACTGGCAGGAGTATTTTATTCGCGACCTAAAGCAGATAGTTCCGCGAAGCGCGGAAAGTCAGCAGCGCGATAAAGTTGCTACCTTTCCGAAACTGGCGTAATCGCGGTTAATCTCCCTTAAGCGGAACCAGTAGTACATCGACCTCGCTTGAGGCAATCACACTTTTCGCTGAGCAGGATGCTCGCGAAAAGAAACTGTGGTTATGATTGCCGCAAATCACCAAATCGAATTTATGTTTACGGCACACTGCCAGAATATGTTCGCTTAACTCTCCGCAAGCAATAAACGTCTCTTCTACCGGATATCCCGCATCCTTAATTAATTTATCAAGAAAGTTTTGTGTTTCTTCATGCATCACACTGCGTAAATCTTCAAGCATCGGTGCGGCTAATTGATTGAATATTTCCGGGTCGGAAGCGAGAGTGATCAAACTTATGCGTCCATTAACCGGACGGGCGATAGATACCGCTTTTGTTAACAGTTGCTGGCTTTCTGGCGAGACAGCTACGGCAACAAGAACATTGGTATAGCTCATAACCTGCTCCTTATTCTGTGAACTTCAGGTGTTATTACAGCTTTACTCTGAATGAGGCACTGATGCAATAACAACTCAGTCAAAAAGGGAAATATTAGGCTGATTACTAGTAAGAATAATTAATTAGTACCGCAATGTTATCATGCGATCACCAGTGTGGTTATAAGAAGTGAAATTAACTATTTTCCTTATAAAACAAATGGATAATATTTGCAAAACATTTGTGTAACATTTGAAGGGTTCTCGGCTTTATTTTAACTTGAACAGGCTCATGTTATGTAACTCTCTGTTTGAAAATAATTTATAGAGGAGAAATAAATTTATTTCATACATAACATATGGTTATTTACGGTGATTTATATTAACAGTGCGCAACATAATAATTTTATGCATCCACTTCATTTTTGAAGTCAGGGGCGCTGAAAAACTTTTTAACAGAATGAAATATCACCAAAACAAAAGTATGACTTATACATTAATGTTAAGTAATTGAGTGTTTTGTGTGATCTGAGTCACACATTATCGAAAATCGCAGCGTCGCTCCGTTGTATGTGTGAGTGGTGACGAGTACAGTTGCGTCGAATTAGGAAAAATCTTAGATAAGTGTAAAAAACACTACTCTCTGTAAGGGATTGTTTCATCTCTTACGATGCCTGTGTTTTTTCGTTGATCGCAACTATTCCATGGTTATTTACTTTTTACCGGGATTTCCCGGCGACATCACGGGGTGCGGTGATACCGCATAAAAATAAAGTTAGTTATTCTGGATGGGAATAATGCATACCTCCGAGTTGCTGAAACATATTTATGACATCAATTTGTCATATTTACTTCTTGCACAACGTCTGATCGTTCAGGACAAAGCGTCCGCCATGTTTCGTCTCGGTATTAATGAAGAAATGGCAACAACGTTAGCGACGCTGACGCTTCCGCAAATGGTTAAACTGGCAGAAACCAATCAACTGATTTGTCATTTCCGCTTTGACAGCCACCAGACTATTAATCAGTTGACGCAGGATTCCCGCGTTGACGATCTCCAGCAAGTTCATACCGGTATCATGCTCTCTACACGTTTGTTGAATGATGTTAATCAGCCCGAAGAAGTGCTGCGTAAAAAAAGGGCCTGATAATGAGCGAAAAAAGCATTGTTCAGGAAGCCCGGGATATTCAGCTGGCAATGGAATTGATCACTCTCGGCGCTCGTTTGCAGATGCTGGAAAGTGAAACACAATTAAGTCGCGGACGCCTGATCAAACTCTATAAAGAACTGCGCGGAAGTCCGCCGCCGAAAGGTATGCTGCCATTCTCCACCGACTGGTTTATGACCTGGGAACAAAATGTTCATGCGTCGATGTTTTGTAATGCATGGCAGTTTTTGCTGAAAACCGGGTTATGTAACGGCGTCGATGCCGTGATCAAAGCCTATCGTTTATACCTCGAACAGTGTCCGCAAGCCGAAGACGGCCCTCTGCTGGCGTTGACACGCGCCTGGACACTGGTGCGATTTGTTGAAAGTGGTTTACTACAACTTTCCAGTTGCAAGTGCTGCGGCGGTAATTTTATCACCCATGCCCATCAGCCTGTTGGCAGCTTTGCCTGCAGCTTATGTCAGCCGCCATCACGAGCGGTAAAAAGACGTAAACTTTCTCAAGACCCTGCCGATATTATCCCTCAACTGCTGGATGAACAGAGAGTACAGGCTGTTTAACTCACGCGATATGGCGAAACATTCCAGCAGCGGCAAGTGATTGTCGCTGCTTTTTTTCCCCGACCGTAAGTTAACGCCCGACGACTGAACATCCTGTCATGGTCAACAGTGAAAGGATGATGTCGTGCTTATCTTATTAGGTTACCTGGTTGTTCTCGGTACAGTTTTCGGCGGTTATTTGATGACCGGCGGAAGCCTTGGAGCACTCTATCAACCCGCTGAACTGGTGATTATTGCCGGTGCAGGCATTGGGTCGTTTATTGTCGGCAACAACGGTAAAGCCATCAAAGGCACGCTTAAGGCGCTGCCGTTACTGTTTCGCCGCTCCAAATACACCAAAGCGATGTATATGGATTTGCTGGCGCTGCTTTACCGGCTAATGGCGAAATCACGCCAGATGGGCATGTTTTCGCTGGAGCGCGATATTGAAAATCCTCGTGAGAGCGAGATCTTCGCCAGTTATCCTCGCATTATGGCAGATACCGTCATGCTTGATTTTATTGTCGATTATCTGCGCTTGATTATTAGTGGTCACATGAATACCTTCGAAATCGAAGCTTTGATGGATGAAGAGATCGAGACTCACGAAAGCGAGGCGGAAGTCCCGGCAAACAGTCTGGCGCTGGTCGGTGACTCGCTCCCGGCATTTGGTATTGTCGCCGCAGTGATGGGGGTGGTTCACGCGTTAGGTTCAGCCGATCGTCCTGCCGCCGAACTTGGGGCGCTGATTGCTCATGCGATGGTGGGGACTTTCCTCGGTATCTTATTGGCTTATGGATTTATTTCCCCGCTGGCAAGTGTTTTGCGCCAGAAAAGCGCAGAGACCAGCAAAATGATGCAGTGCGTCAAAGTCATACTGCTTTCTAACCTCAACGGTTATGCACCGCCAATTGCGGTTGAATTTGGTCGCAAAACGCTCTACTCCAGCGAGCGCCCGTCGTTCGTCGAACTGGAAGAGCATGTTCGTGCAGTGAAAAATCCGCAACAGCAGACGACAACCGAGGAAGCATGAAGAATCACGCGCATCCAATTATTGTCGTCAAACGACGCAAAGCGAAAAGTCACGGCGCGGCGCATGGATCGTGGAAGATTGCTTATGCCGACTTTATGACTGCGATGATGGCTTTTTTTCTGGTGATGTGGCTGATCTCCATCTCCAGCCCAAAAGAGCTGATTCAGATTGCGGAATATTTCCGCACGCCGCTGGCGACGGCAGTAACGGGCGGCGATCGCATTTCGAATAGTGAAAGCCCAATTCCTGGCGGGGGTGATGATTACACCCAAAGCCAGGGAGAAGTGAATAAGCAGCCGGACATTGAAGAACTGAAAAAACGCATGGAGCAAAGTCGGCTGCGGAAATTGCGGGGCGATCTCGACCAGCTTATTGAATCAGACCCGAAACTACGGGCGCTGCGTCCACATCTCAAAATCGATCTGGTGCAGGAAGGTTTACGCATTCAGATTATCGACAGCCAGAATCGCCCGATGTTTAAAACCGGCAGTGCTGATGTCGAACCCTATATGCGTGACATTCTGCGGAGTATTGCGCCTGTGCTGAACGGTATTCCTAACCGTATCAGTCTCTCCGGTCATACCGATGATTTCCCTTACGCCAATGGTGAGCAAGGCTATAGCAACTGGGAGCTTTCTGCCGAACGCGCTAATGCGTCGCGCCGTGAGCTAATGGTGGGTGGTCTGGCTGATGGCAAAATTCTGCGCGTCGTCGGCATGGCTGCCACCATGCGTTTAAGCGATCGTGGACCTGATGATGCCGTCAATCGTCGAATCAGCCTGCTGGTTCTGAACAGACAAGCCGAACAAGCTGTTTTGCATGAAAACGCTGAAAGCCAGAATGAGCCGGTAAGTGTTCTGGAAAAAACAGGGAGCGCACCGCAGGTCAGTGCTCCCACAATGCCATCAGCCGAACCGAGGTGACAGCGTGAGCATGGATATAAGCGATTTTTATCAGACATTTTTTGATGAAGCGGACGAACTGTTAGCCGATATGGAGCAGCATCTGCTGAATTTGCAATCAGAAGCGCCAGATGCCGAACAGTTGAATGCCATCTTCCGTGCAGCCCATTCCATCAAAGGAGGGGCAGGAACGTTTGGTTTTACTGTGTTACAGGAAACCACGCATCTGATGGAAAATCTGCTCGATGAAGCCAGACGCGGTGAGATGCAGCTTAATACCGACATTATCAATCTGTTTTTGGAAACGAAGGACATCATGCAAGAACAGCTCGACGCTTATAAACAGTCGCAAGAGCCGGATACCGCCAGCTTCGATTATATCTGCCAGGCTTTGCGTCAACTGGCATTAGAAGCGAAAGGCGAAACGGTATCCGCAGTGGCCCGATTAAGTGTGGTTGCCAAAAGTGAACCGCAAGATGGTCAGAATAGTAGTCAATCGCCGCGACGAATTATCCTTTCGCGCCTGAAGGCGGGAGAGGTCGATCTGCTGGAAGAAGAGCTGGGACATCTGACAACGTTGGCTGACGTGGTGAAAGGAGCCGATTCGCTATCGGCGACATTAGCGGGAGATATTGCGGAAGACGACATTACTGCGGTGCTTTGCTTTGTCATTGAGGCCGATCAGATTGCCTTTGAAAGCGTTGAGTCTACGGCGAAAGTATCTGCGCCACCGGTGCTTAAACTTGCCGCAGCAGAAGCGCCAGCCGTACGGACAGAACGGGAAAAAACGCCGCGCGGCAGCGAATCCACCAGTATCCGTGTGGCGGTGGAGAAGGTTGATCAACTGATTAACCTTGTCGGCGAACTGGTCATCACCCAGTCAATGCTGGCCCAGCGTTCCAGCGAACTGGACCCGGTTAATCATGGTGATTTGATTACCAGCATGGGGCAGTTACAACGTAACGCTCGTGATTTGCAGGAATCGGTGATGTCGATCCGCATGATGCCGATGGAATATGTCTTTAGTCGCTATCCCCGGCTGGTGCGTGATTTGGCGGGAAAACTCGACAAGCAGGTAGAACTGACGCTGGTGGGCAGTTCCACCGAACTCGACAAGAGTCTGATAGAACGCATTATCGATCCGCTGACCCACCTGGTACGCAACAGTCTCGACCACGGAATTGAACTGCCGGAAAAACGCCTCGCCGCAGGCAAAAACAGCGTCGGAAATTTGGTTCTGTCTGCTGAACATCAGGGCGGCAACATCTGCATCGAAGTGACCGACGATGGCGCGGGGCTGAATCGTGAACGGATTCTGGCAAAAGCTGTTTCACAAGGTCTGACCGTCAGCGACAACATGACGGATGACGAAGTGGCAATGCTGATATTTGCTCCAGGTTTTTCTACAGCAGAGCAGGTTACCGATGTCTCCGGACGTGGCGTCGGTATGGATGTCGTCAAACGTAATATCCAGGAGATGGGCGGTCATGTTGAAATCAAATCGAAGCCGGGCGCAGGAACCACAATCCGCATTTTACTGCCGCTGACGCTGGCGATCCTCGATGGCATGTCTGTAAGTGTTGCAGATGAAGTTTTCATTCTGCCGTTGAATGCCGTCATGGAATCATTGCAACCTCGTGAAGCCGATATGCATCCACTGGCGGGTGGCGAGCGGGTACTGGAAGTGCGTGGTGAATATCTGCCCATCGTCGAACTGTGGAAAGTGTTCAACGTTGCGGGCGCGAAAACTGAAGCCACTCAGGGCATTGTGGTGATCCTGCAAAGTGGCGGTCGCCGCTACGCCTTGCTGGTGGATCAATTAATTGGTCAACACCAGGTGGTAGTGAAAAACCTGGAAAGTAACTATCGCAAAATCCCGGGAATATCCGCCGCAACGATTCTCGGCGACGGCAGCGTGGCACTGATTGTTGATGTATCTGCCTTGCAGACGATAAACCGCGAACAACGTATGGCGAACACCGCCGCCTGATTGAGTAAGAAGGTAATAAATATGACCGGTATGACAAATGTAACAAAACTGGCCAGCGAACCATCAGGCCAGGAATTTCTGGTATTTACCCTTGGTGACGAAGAGTACGGTATTGATATTCTGAAAGTGCAGGAGATCCGTGGCTATGATCAGGTTACGCGGATTGCGAACACGCCTGCATTTATCAAAGGTGTCACTAACCTGCGCGGCGTTATTGTGCCGATTGTCGACTTACGCATTAAGTTCAGCCAGGTGGATGTGGAATATAACGACAACACGGTGGTCATCGTCCTGAATCTGGGGCAGCGTGTGGTCGGCATTGTGGTTGATGGCGTGTCAGACGTTCTTTCATTGACGGCGGAGCAAATTCGTCCGGCACCGGAATTTGCTGTGACGCTTTCTACTGAATATCTCACCGGTCTGGGGGCGCTGGGTGACCGCATGTTAATTCTGGTGAATATCGAAAAACTGCTCAATAGTGAAGAGATGGCGCTGTTAGATAGCGCAGCGTCAGAGGTGGCGTAATTTATCCTGCTGTGCTGAAATGAACCCGATGACCTGCGCATCGGGTTTTTTTACTTCATTTCGCCATGACTGGCATCAGCAATAAAGTTTCCCTTCTTCCTGCCGATAACGAGAACAACTTGTTTTCAGGAAGGTGCCTTATGATTAACCGTATCCGCGTAGTCACGCTGCTGATGATGGTGCTGGGGGTATTTGCACTGTTACAGCTTATTTCCGGCAGTCTGTTTTTTTCTTCGCTTCACCATAGCCAGAAAAGCTTTGTCGTTTCCAATGAACTACGGGAACAACAGAGTGAGCTAACCTCAACCTGGGATTTAATGCTACAAACGCGCATTAACCTGAGTCGTTCAGCGGTGCGGATGATGATGGATTCATCCAATCAACAAAGCAGTGCAAAAGTTGAATTGCTCGATAGCGCCAGGAAAACATTGGCACAGGCGTCTACCCATTATAAAAAATTCAAAAGCATGGCACCGTTACCTGAAATGGTCGCCACCAGTCGTAATATTGATGAAAAATACAAAAACTATCACACAGCGTTAACTGAACTGATTGATTATCTTGATTATGGCAATACTGGCGCCTATTTCGCTCAACCAACCCAGGGAATGCAAAATGCGATGGGCGAAGCGTTTGCTCAGTACGCCCTCAGTAGTGAAAAACTTTACCGCGATATCGTCACTAACAATGCAGAAGATTACCGCTTTTCCCAGTGGCAACTGGCGATTATCGCGCTGGTGGTGGTATTAATTTTGCTGGTGGCGTGGTTCGGCATCCGCCGCATGTTGCTTAACCCGCTGGCGAAAATCATTGCTCACATTCGCGAAATTGCCGGCGGTAACCTGGCGAATAGCCTCATCATTGATGGACGCAGTGAAATGGGCGAACTGGCGCAGAGCGTTTCGCATATGCAGCGTTCCTTGACCGACACAGTTACTCACGTGCGGCAGGGGTCGGACGCCATCTATGCCGGCACACGTGAAATTGCAGCGGGCAATACCGATCTTTCATCACGCACTGAACAGCAGGCATCCGCGCTGGAAGAAACTGCCGCCAGCATGGAACAGCTCACCGCGACGGTAAAACAGAACGCCGATAACGCCCGTCAGGCCTCGCAACTGGCACAAAGTGCCTCCGACACCGCGCAGCACGGCGGCAAAGTGGTGGATGGCGTGGTGAAAACCATGCATGAAATCGCCGACAGTTCGAAGAAAATCGCCGACATTATTAGCGTAATCGACGGCATTGCATTCCAGACCAATATCCTCGCGCTGAATGCCGCTGTTGAAGCCGCGCGTGCCGGGGAGCAGGGGCGTGGTTTTGCTGTGGTGGCGGGCGAAGTGCGTAATCTTGCCAGTCGCAGCGCCCAGGCAGCAAAAGAGATCAAAGCTCTGATAGAAGACTCAGTTTCCCGTGTTGATACCGGTTCGGTGCTGGTCGAAAGCGCCGGGGAAACGATGACGAATATCGTTAATGCGGTTACGCGCGTCACCGACATTATGGGGGAAATAGCTTCAGCCTCCGATGAGCAGAGCCGTGGCATTGATCAAGTTGCGCTGGCCGTGTCGGAAATGGATCGCGTCACTCAACAGAATGCCTCGTTGGTGCAGGAGTCAGCCGCCGCTGCTGCCGCACTGGAAGAGCAGGCCGGTCGTTTAACTCAGGCTGTATCCGCATTTCGTCTGGCTGCAAGTCAGCTAAACCACAAACCACCACTAAAATCCCGGCCTGCCAGTGAGCAATCACCAGTACAGTCGCGGCGGCGTATCGCGGAACAAGAGCCAAACTGGGAAACATTTTGATGGGTATTTACTCAAGCGCCATTGCCGCCAGATGAGGCCGATGATGCAACAGAACGTCGCGCTTATCGTTTCTGATGGCGCTATTACAACACAATCGGCGCAGTTACAGGCTGTGTCAGTGGTTTCCTGAAGTGATTGAGAAGGCGCTATGACATCATCTCAGCCCTGTGGGCAAACGTCTTTATTGTTACAGATGACCGAGCGCCTGGTGCTTTCCGACGTTCATTTTCGGCGGATAAGTCAATTGATCTATCAACGGGCGGGGATCGTTCTGGCCGATCACAAGCGTGACATGGTCTACAACCGGTTGATACGCCGTTTGCGTTCGCTGGGACTGGTCGATTTTGGTCATTATCTGAACATGCTGGAATCTAATCAGCACAGCGGCGAGTGGCAGGCATTTATTAACTCGCTGACCACCAACCTGACGGCATTTTTCCGTGAAGGGCATCATTTCCCACTGATCGCGGCTCACGCTCGCCGTCGTTCCGGAGAATATCGTGTATGGAGCGCGGCGGCGTCGACAGGTGAAGAGCCGTACAGTATTGCCATGACGCTGGCGGACACATTAGGCACCGCGCCCGGACGCTGGAAAGTGTTCGCCAGTGATATCGACACCGAAGTGCTGGAAAAAGCCAGAAGCGGTATTTATCGCCATGAAGAACTGAAAAACCTGACGCCACAACAACTCCAGCGTTACTTCATGCGCGGCACGGGGCCGCATGAAGGGCTGGTGCGCGTGCGCCAGGAACTGGCGAGCTATGTCGATTTTTCCCCGCTGAATTTGTTGGCGAAACAGTACACCGTACCGGGGCCGTTTGATGCGATCTTCTGTCGTAACGTCATGATCTACTTTGATCAAACGACCCAACAGGAGATTTTGCGCCGCTTCGTACCACTACTTAAACCTGACGGATTGCTGTTTGCGGGGCACTCTGAAAATTTCAGCCACCTTGAGCGCAGCTTCACGCTGCGTGGGCAGACGGTGTATGCGCTAAGTAAGGATTAACCATGAGCAAAATCAGGGTGTTGTCTGTCGATGATTCGGCACTGATGCGCCAGATCATGACGGAAATCATCAACAGCCATAGCGATATGGAAATGGTGGCAACGGCGCCCGATCCGCTGGTCGCGCGAGATTTGATTAAGAAATTCAACCCCGATGTGCTGACGCTGGATGTTGAAATG
Source organism: Escherichia sp. 93.0816 (assembly GCF_013368855.2). Classification (NCBI taxonomy): domain Bacteria; kingdom Pseudomonadati; phylum Pseudomonadota; class Gammaproteobacteria; order Enterobacterales; family Enterobacteriaceae; genus Escherichia; species Escherichia sp. 93.0816. Next base: position 62,812 of record NZ_JABWNC020000005.1, read on the forward strand.
CCACGGATGGACGGACTGGATTTCCTCGAAAAGTTAATGCGTTTGCGTCCAATGCCCGTTGTGATGGTTTCTTCTCTGACCGGCAAAGGTTCTGAAGTGACGCTGCGCGCGCTGGAGTTGGGGGCGATAGATTTTGTCACTAAACCGCAACTGGGTATTCGAGAAGGGATGCTGGCGTACAGCGAAATGATCGCTGAAAAGGTGCGTACGGCGTCAAGGGCGAGCCTCGCGGCGCATAAACCGTTATCGACCCCGGCAACGCTGAAGGCAGGTCCGTTATTGAGTTCAGAAAAACTGATTGCGATTGGCGCTTCAACGGGCGGAACCGAGGCAATTCGGCACGTATTGCAGCCGCTGCCGCTTTCCAGCCCGGCACTGCTAATCACCCAGCATATGCCGCCTGGCTTTACCCGTTCTTTTGCCGACCGCCTGAATAAGCTGTGTCAAATCGGCGTGAAAGAGGCGGAAGACGGTGAGCGCGTCTTACCGGGACATGCCTATATCGCCCCAGGCGATCGACATATGGAACTGGCGCGCAGCGGCGCGAACTATCAAATCAAAATTCACGATGGCCCGGCGGTTAACCGTCATCGACCGTCGGTGGATGTGTTGTTTCATTCTGTCGCCAGACAGGCGGGGCGCAATGCGGTTGGGGTGATCCTCACCGGTATGGGCAACGACGGTGCGGCGGGAATGTTGTCGATGCGTCAGGCGGGGGCATGGACCCTTGCGCAAAACGAAGCAAGCTGTGTGGTGTTCGGTATGCCGCGCGAGGCTATCAATCTGGGGGGCGTCTGCGAAGTGGTCGATCTTAGCCAGGTAAGCCAGCAAATGCTGGCGAAAATCAGTGCCGGACAGGCGATACGTATTTAAATCAGGAGTGTGAAATGGCGGATAAAGAACTTAAATTTTTGGTTGTGGATGACTTTTCCACCATGCGACGCATTGTGCGTAACCTACTGAAAGAGCTGGGTTTCAACAATGTTGAGGAAGCAGAAGATGGCGCTGATGCTCTCAACAAGTTACAGGCGGGCGGTTATGGTTTTGTGATCTCCGACTGGAATATGCCGAATATGGATGGTCTGGAATTGCTGAAAACCATTCGTGCTGATGGGGCGATGTCGGCGTTGCCAGTGCTGATGGTGACCGCAGAGGCGAAGAAAGAGAACATTATCGCGGCAGCACAAGCGGGGGCCAGTGGCTATGTGGTTAAGCCATTTACCGCCGCGACGCTGGAGGAAAAACTCAACAAAATCTTTGAGAAACTGGGCATGTGAGGATGCGACTATGATGCAACCATCAATCAAACCTGCTGATGAACATGCAGCCGGCGATATCATAGCGCGCATCGGCAGCCTGACGCGTATGCTGCGTGACAGCCTGCGTGAGCTGGGGCTGGATCAGGCGATAGCCGAAGCAGCGGAAGCCATCCCTGATGCCCGCGATCGCCTGTTCTACGTTGTGCAGATGACCGCGCAGGCCGCAGAGCGGGCGCTGAACAGCGTTGAGGCGTCGCAACCGCATCAGGATCAAATGGAGAAATCAGCAAAAGCGTTAACCCAACGTTGGGATAACTGGTTTGCCGATCCGATTGACCTTGCCGATGCCCGGGAACTGGTGATGGATACGCGGCAATTTCTGGCGGATGTGCCCGCTCATACCAGCTTCACTAACGCGCAGTTACTGGAAATTATGATGGCGCAGGATTTTCAGGATCTCACCGGGCAGGTGATTAAAAGGATGATGGATGTGATTCAGGAAATTGAACGCCAGCTGTTGATGGTGCTGCTGGAAAACATCCCGGAGCAGGATGCGCGCCCGAAACGTGAAAACCAAAGTTTGCTTAACGGACCACAGGTCGATACCAGCAAAGCCGGTGTGGTTGCCAGTCAGGATCAGGTTGACGATTTACTGGATAGTCTTGGGTTTTGATTTGTATTGCCTGATGTGACGTGACCGCGTCATATCAGGCGGTCGGATAAGGCGTTTACACCACATCCGACAAACGTGCACCATGCCTGGTGTACTCCGGCAAAAGCCCCAAATCCCACCTGTTTTGCCCCTTACTCCAGGCATTGAACGCTTTTCGCTCTGGCATTATTCACGCTTATCACCATTTCCAGGATTGGCGACGTGTCTGACGAGAGCGACGACAAAACAGAAGCCCCCACACCTCACCGACTTGAAAAAGCGCGGGAAGAGGGGCAGATCCCACGCTCCCGTGAGCTGACTTCACTGCTGATTTTGCTGGTTGGCGTGTGTGTTATCTGGTTTGGTGGCGCGTCTCTGGCACGGCGGTTGTCGGGGATGCTCTCCGCCGGGCTGCATTTTGATCACAGCATCATCAATGATCCCAACCTGATCCTCGGACAGATTATTTTGCTGATCAGAGAAGCCATGCTGGCACTGTTGCCGCTGATCAGCGGGGTGGTGCTGGTGGCGCTTATTTCGCCGGTCATGCTGGGGGGGCTGGTATTTAGCGGCAAATCATTGCAACCGAAGTTTTCTAAACTCAACCCGCTACCGGGCATTAAACGTATGTTCTCTGCGCAAACTGGTGCGGAGCTGCTGAAAGCTATCCTGAAATCTACACTGGTTGGCTGTGTTACTGGCTTTTATCTCTGGTATCACTGGCCGCAGATGATGCGCTTAATGGCGCAGTCCCCCATTACCGCAATGGCTAACGCGATGGATGTTGTGGGGTTATGCGCGCTTTTAGTGGTGCTTGGTGTCATTCCGATGGTGGGATTTGACGTCTTTTTTCAAATTTTCAGCCATCTGAAAAAGCTGCGTATGTCACGACAGGATATTCGTGACGAGTTCAAACAAAGCGAAGGCGATCCGCATGTCAAAGGGCGAATTCGTCAGATGCAGCGTGCTGCCGCGCGGCGTCGGATGATGGCCGATGTGCCGAAAGCGGACGTCATTGTTAATAACCCAACTCACTACTCAGTGGCATTGCAATATGACGAAAACAAAATGAGCGCACCGAAGGTCGTTGCTAAAGGCGCGGGGCTGGTGGCGTTACGCATTCGTGAAATTGCCGCTGAAAATAACGTTCCGACGCTCGAAGCGCCGCCGCTGGCGCGCGCACTGTATCGACACGCAGAGATCGGCCAGCAAATTCCCGGTCAACTGTATGCCGCCGTGGCGGAAGTGCTGGCCTGGGTCTGGCAACTGAAACGCTGGCGTCTGGCCGGTGGACAACGCCCTGTACAACCGACTCATCTTCCGGTGCCGGAAGCCCTGGATTTTATCAACGAGAAACCGTCCCATGAGTAATCTGGCCGCGATGCTGCGCCTGCCCGCAAACCTGAAATCGACACAATGGCAGATCCTTGCCGGGCCTATTTTGATCCTGCTGATTTTGTCGATGATGGTGCTGCCATTGCCCGCATTCATCCTCGACCTGCTGTTTACCTTCAATATTGCCTTGTCGATTATGGTGTTGCTGGTGGCGATGTTTACCCAGCGCACGCTTGAGTTTGCCGCGTTTCCGACCATTCTGTTGTTTACCACGCTGCTGCGTCTGGCGCTTAATGTGGCTTCCACGCGTATCATTTTGATGGAAGGCCATACCGGCGCGGCGGCGGCAGGGAAGGTCGTCGAAGCGTTCGGTCATTTTCTCGTGGGCGGTAACTTTGCCATCGGCATTGTGGTGTTTGTCATCCTCGTGATCATCAACTTTATGGTCATTACCAAAGGTGCCGGACGTATCGCGGAAGTGGGCGCGCGCTTTGTTCTCGACGGTATGCCGGGTAAGCAGATGGCGATTGATGCCGACCTCAACGCTGGCCTGATTGGCGAAGATGAAGCAAAAAAGCGACGTTCAGAAGTGACCCAGGAAGCTGATTTTTACGGCTCAATGGACGGGGCGAGTAAGTTTGTCCGGGGTGATGCTATCGCCGGGATCCTCATCATGGTCATTAACGTTGTTGGCGGATTGCTGGTTGGTGTGTTGCAACATGGCATGAGCATGGGTCATGCAGCGGAAAGTTATACGCTGTTGACCATCGGTGATGGCCTGGTTGCGCAAATACCAGCACTGGTTATTTCTACCGCTGCGGGGGTTATCGTTACGCGAGTCAGCACCGATCAGGATGTTGGCGAGCAGATGGTGAATCAGCTTTTCAGTAACCCCAGAGTCATGTTGTTAAGTGCCGCAGTGCTGGGTTTACTTGGTCTGGTGCCGGGAATGCCAAACCTGGTATTTTTACTGTTCACAGCGGGATTGCTGGGGCTGGCGTGGTGGATACGTGGACGCGAGCAAAAAGCGCCTGCTGAACCGAAACCGGTGAAGATGGCGGAAAATAATGCCGTTGTCGAAGCGACCTGGAACGATGTGCAACTGGAAGATTCTCTGGGAATGGAAGTGGGTTATCGGCTGATCCCGATGGTCGATTTTCAGCAGGATGGCGAGTTGCTTGGTCGTATTCGCAGTATTCGCAAGAAATTTGCTCAGGAGATGGGCTTTCTGCCACCAGTGGTGCACATCCGCGACAATATGGATCTACAACCTGCCCGCTATCGTATCTTGATGAAAGGCGTTGAGATTGGCAGTGGTGATGCTTATCCGGGGCGCTGGCTGGCTATTAACCCAGGAACAGCCGCCGGGACGCTACCCGGTGAAGTGACTGTCGATCCGGCATTTGGTCTTAATGCTATCTGGATCGAAAGTGCGCTTAAAGAACAAGCGCAGATTCAGGGATATACGGTGGTTGAAGCCAGTACAGTGGTGGCAACGCATCTTAACCACCTCATTAGTCAACATGCCGCAGAACTGTTTGGTCGTCAGGAGGCGCAGCAGTTACTGGATCGCGTGGCGCAGGAGATGCCAAAACTGACGGAGGATCTGGTTCCTGGCGTTGTCACGCTCACTACGCTGCATAAAGTGCTACAAAACTTGCTTGATGAAAAAGTACCGATCCGCGATATGCGCACCATTCTCGAAACGCTGGCGGAACATGCGCCCATCCAGAGCGATCCGCATGAATTAACCGCCGTCGTCCGCGTGGCGCTGGGGCGGGCAATTACTCAGCAGTGGTTCCCCGGTAAAGATGAAGTTCACGTTATTGGTCTGGATACGCCACTGGAGCGGTTACTGTTACAGGCGTTGCAGGGCGGTGGCGGACTGGAACCGGGGCTGGCGGATCGTTTGCTGGCGCAAACCCAGGAAGCATTATCCCGTCAGGAGATGCTGGGTGCGCCGCCAGTACTGTTGGTGAACCACGCGCTGCGCCCGCTATTGTCTCGCTTTCTGCGCCGTAGCCTGCCGCAACTGGTGGTGCTGTCGAATCTCGAACTCTCTGATAACCGGCAGATTCGGATGACGGCGACTATTGGTGGTAAATAATGAGGATCTTACTGGCGATATTGTTGTTTCCGCTGGTTGTACAAGCCGCCGGGGAGGGGATGTGGCAGACAAGTAGTGTGGGCGTTACGCTAAATCATCGCGGTGAGTCGATGTCGTCAGCGCCTCTTTCTTCGCGACAACCTGTTTCAGGATTGATGACGCTGGTGGCGTGGCGTTATCAGCTTATCGGCCCGACACCATCGGGGCTGCGGGTTCGCTTGTGCTCGCAATCTCGTTGTGTCGAATTAGACGGGCAGAGCGGGAACACTGTGGCCTTTTCCGGCATACCGGCAGCAGAACCGTTGCGCTTTATCTGGGAAGTGCCTGGCGGTGGGCGGTTAATTCCGCCGCTGAAGGTACAACGTAATGAAGTGATTGTGAATTATCGCTGAAGTACAAATAAAAAATACGCGCTCGCGAGCATGTTTAATAACTCAGTGAAAAAGGCTCCATGTTTTGTTGCAATTATTTATCAGGAATAGCTTGCAACAAAACATGCCAAAAATATGTGAATTACCCTCTTGTCAAAGGGCTTGGATAAAAATCTTCAGAGTTACGGTATAGCTGCAACTGGCGAGTTCGCGTATTGGTCTGGATGATCATACATGATAGCCATTCTGATTCAGAATAAGGGTTACTTAAATCCTGAACGTCCTCATTTGAAAGGATTAATTCACATTCTTTGTCCCTAAAGTCCAGCCAGGCTCGTTGTGATTTTTTAAGCAAGTTAAGTTGTTCGGTATCAGGTTTTTTTGCACCTGTGCGTGGCACCTGTTCTATATAACGATAAGCTTCACCATAGGCTTTATTTAATTGCGCATCGACGAGATTGTATTCTTGCCGCAGGCATGATTTGATCACGTTAATGTCAGTATCATCATCTGAGTTTTTTTGCCAACAATCTTTGATGGCTGAAATGTCATGGTCATTTACTATAACCGTATCTTCTGCGTAAGCCTGGCAAGAGATAATGCCTAATGTTAATACAAGAAATTTAAACACTGCGGTATTCCTTAAAATCAACCGTTACCGTTTCCCTGGGGCTGGATATTACGCTTCTGGCCTCTTACCCAACAGTGAGAAAACGATGCCATGTCCATTTTCAGAATACATTTAGATGGCAATAAAAAAGCCTGATCGGGTAACCCCGATCAGGCTTCACTCTCACGAAAAATCGATTACATACGCTCTACAGTCTCAATACCCAGCGTATCCAGACCCAGTTTCAGCGTCTTCGCCGTCAGTTGTGCCAGTTTCAGACGGCTGTTACGCACTTCTTCGTTTTCTGCGCTGAGGATTGGACAGTGCTCGTAGAAGCCAGAGAACAGACCCGCCAGATCGTACAGATAAGCACACATCACGTGCGGCGTACCTTCACGAGCAACCACAGTGAGGGTTTCTTCAAACTGCAGCAGGCGAGCAGCCAGTTGTGCTTCGCGATCTTCACGAATGATCACCGGAGCTGCAGCCAGTTGTTCTTCGTTGATTTCCGCTTTACGGAACACGGACAATACACGGGTGTAGGCATACTGCATGTACGGCGCGGTATTACCCTCAAACGCCAGCATGTTGTCCCAGTCGAAGATGTAGTCGGTGGTGCGGTTTTTGGAGAGATCCGCGTATTTCACCGCACCAATACCAACCGCGTTAGCCAGTTTTTCCAGCTCGTCGGCTGGCATGTCCGGGTTCTTCTCTGCCACCAGACGACGTGCGCGTTCCAGTGCTTCATCCAGCAGATCCGCCAGTTTCACCGTACCGCCAGCACGGGTTTTAAACGGTTTGCCGTCTTTGCCCAGCATCATGCCAAACATGTGGTGTTCCAGCGGTACGGATTCCGGCACGTAGCCTGCTTTACGGACGATCGCCCACGCCTGCATCAGGTGTTGATGCTGGCGGGAGTCGATGTAATACAGCACGCGATCGGCATGTAGCGTCTCGTAGCGGTACTTCGCACAGGCGATATCGGTGGTGGTGTAGAGATAGCCGCCATCTTTTTTCTGAATGATCACGCCCATCGGTTCGCCTTCCTTGTTTTTGAACTCATCAAGGAATACGACGGTCGCGCCTTCACTTTCTACTGCCAGACCTTTGGCTTTCAGATCTGCCACGATACCCGGCAGCATCGGGTTATAAAGGCTTTCGCCCATCACGTCATCGCGGGTCAGCGTCACATTCAGACGATCGTAGGTGATCTGGTTCTGCGTCATGGTGATGTCGACCAGCTTGCGCCACATCTCGCGGAAATATTCGTCACCGCTTTGCAGTTTTACCACGTAGTTACGTGCGCGTTCGGCGAACTCTTCATCTTCGTCGTAATGCTTTTTCGCATCGCGGTAGAAACCTTCAAGGTCAGCCAGTTCCATTTCACCGGCGTTTTCCTGCTGCTGCTTTTCCAGCCATGCAATCAGCATACCGAACTGAGTGCCCCAGTCGCCAACGTGGTTAGCGCGAATCACTTTGTGACCGAGGAACTCCAGAGTACGAACTGCCGCGTCACCAATAATGGTGGAACGCAGATGACCGACGTGCATCTCTTTCGCTACGTTTGGCGCGGAGTAGTCAACCACAATGGTCTGTTTTTCTGGCGTAGCAACACCGAGACGATCGGACGCCAGCGCCTGCTGAACATGTTCAGCCAGGAATGCCGGATCAAGGAAAATGTTGATAAAACCAGGACCGGCGATCTCAACTTTGTTGGCGATACCGTTAAGATCCAGATGAGTCAGCACCTGCTCTGCTAATTGTCGCGGTGCCATACCCAGTTTTTTAGCAACTGCCATCATGCCGTTAGCCTGATAGTCGCCGAACTGAACTTTTGCTGACTGACGAACCTGCGGTTCGCAATCCGCAGGCGCGCCTGCCGCAATCATGGCCTGACGGACTTTTTCTGAGAGAAGAGCCTGAATATTCACCGGAATACCTTACATTGATGAAGCGAGCAAAAATTGCCCGCACCAGTTAAAGAAATTAGGGCGGGAGTATACTGCAAATGGCTGTTTTCGTCAGCTACGTGCGCGTGGCGTATTGCCGTTTTCACTATTGCATCAGGAGCGGCGCGAAATCAGCGGTTGGTTGGCGCAGGGCAACAGGGTAAATTAACGCTTTTACTGAAAGACGAAGAGTGATTATGGCGAACTGGCAATCTATCGACGAGTTGCAGGATATTGCAACGGATTTACCGCGATTTATCCACGCATTAGAACAACTTTCACACCGCCTGGGGCTGGATATCACCCCGCTGACTGCCGATCACATTTCTTTGCGTTGCCATCAAAACGCCACGGCTGAACGCTGGCGTCGCGGGTTTGAACAGTGCGGCGAACTCCTGTCAGAAAATATTATCAATGGCAGACCGATTTGCCTGTTTAAATTGCGTGAACCGGTACAGGTTGCTCACTGGCAGTTTTCGATTGTGGAGCTACCGTGGCCTGGGGAAAAACGCTACCCGCACGAAGGCTGGGAACATATCGAAATTGTTCTGCCAGGAGAGCCGGAAACGTTGAATGCCCGTGCGCTGGCGTTGCTTTCTGATGAAGGACTCCGCCAGCCGGGGATCTCGGTTAAAACCAGCTCACCAAAAGGTGAACATGAGCGATTACCGAATCCGACGCTGGCGGTCACCGATGGCAAAACGACGATTAAGTTTCATCCGTGGTCTATCGAAGAGATTGTCGCCAGCGAGCAGTCGGCGTGATTAAGGAGCAAAAATGGCATTACTGGAAATTTGCTGTTACAGCATGGAGTGCGCGCTGACGGCGCAGCAAAACGGTGCCGACAGAATAGAATTGTGTGCGGCACCGAAAGAAGGGGGGCTAACGCCGTCGCTGGGCGTTCTGAAGTCCGTGCGCCAACAGGTTACGATCCCCGTACATCCGATCATCCGCCCACGCGGTGGCGATTTTTGCTACAGCGACGGCGAGTTTGCCGCCATTCTTGAAGATATCCGCACAGTACGCGAATTAGGATTTCCTGGGCTGGTGACGGGGGTTCTGGATGTTGACGGTAATGTCGATATGCCACGAATGGAAAAAATAATGGCGGCTGCCGGTCCGCTGGCAGTCACTTTTCATCGCGCCTTCGATATGTGCGCTAACCCTTTAAATACACTCAATAATCTTGCGGAATTGGGCATTGCCCGGGTACTGACATCAGGGCAAAAATCAGATGCATTGCAAGGTTTATCAAAAATTATGGAACTTATTGCCTATGGTGATGCTCCAATCATCATGGCCGGAGCAGGAGTCCGTGCAGAAAACCTGCACCATTTCCTCGATGCCGGAGTGCTGGAAGTCCATAGCTCTGCAGGAGCGTGGCAAGCCTCACCGATGCGTTATCGTAATCAGGGATTGTCCATGTCATCAGATGCACGCGCGGACGAGTATTCGCGTTATGTCGTAGACGGGACGGCGGTTGCTGAAATGAAAGGAATCATTGAGCGCCATCAGGCCAAATGATTTTTACCGTTGCATCATGTCGCCCAATATGATGCTTGCTCGTACCAGGCCCCTGCCCATTCAACAGGGGCCTTTTTTTATCCTTGAGTAGTATAAAAAATGAACAACTATCGTGTAATAGCGCGCAAATTCATGTTGCTAAAAATGTTATATATATTCATATTAACTATGTAATTTAAATTGTTAAAACTACCAAATATATATTAAAAATAACGACTACTTTCTTCTTTAATAATTAATGGTTAAATTGCAATAAATCATATTCTTTGTCGATTATTTCAGGCAGTGTTGTGCCGAATTTAGTGAGTTATTAATTCGTTGTGTATTTATTTATACAACTAGTTCGGTGTACTGGAATTTAATTAGAGGAATCTATGCGAGGGAAAAAACGCATTTGGTTATTTTTTCTGCTCATGGCAGTAGTGGTGGGTGGCGGTGGGTTATTGCTGGCGCAAAAAACGTTGCACAAAACGTCGGACACGGCATTTTGTCTTTCCTGCCACTCAATGAGCAAACCGTTTGAGGAATATCAGGGGACTGTCCATTTTTCTAATCAAAAAGGTATTCGTGCTGAATGTGCCGATTGCCATATTCCAAAGTCAGGAATGGATTATTTATTTGCTAAATTAAAAGCATCTAAAGATATTTATCATGAATTTGTTAGCGGCAAAATAGACAGCGACGATAAGTTCGAATCCCATCGTCAGGAAATGGCCGAAACAGTGTGGAAAGAATTAAAGGCCTCAGACTCTGCAACGTGCCGTAGTTGCCATTCTTTTGATGCCATGGATATTGCTTCGCAAAGTGAAGCTGCGCAGAAAATGCATAACAAAGCGCAAAAGGACGGCGAAACCTGTATCGATTGTCATAAAGGCATTGCCCATTTTCCGCCTGAAATAAAAATGGATGACAAGGCGGAGCATGAACTGGAAAGTCAGGCCGCCACATCAGTGACTAATGGCGCGCATATTTATCCTTTCAAACCTTCCCGCATAGGTGAACTGGCTACTGTGAATCCTGGCACCGATCTCACGGTTGTTGATGCCAGTGGCAAACAGCCGCTCGTCCTGTTGCAGGGATATCAGATGCAGGGCAGTGAAAACACGCTCTACCTGGCGGCAGGTCAACGGCTGGCGTTAGCCACACTAAGCGAAGAAGGTATCAAGGCGCTAACGATAAACGGGGAATGGAAAGCTGACGAATACGGTAATCAATGGCGTCAGGCGTCATTACAGGGGACGCTTACCGATCCCGCATTAGCAGACCGTAAACCGCTATGGCAATACGCTGAAAAACTTGACGACACCTATTGCGCTGGTTGCCATGCGCCTATTGCCGCCGACCATTACACCGTCAATGCCTGGCCGTCCATTGCCAAAGGGATGGGGGCGCGAACCAGCATGAGCGAAAACGAACTGGATATTTTGACGCGGTACTTCCAGTACAACGCTAAAGATATTACCGAGAAACAGTGATCTTCGTTGATCAGGGAGGAAGTTATGACATTAACAAGACGTGAGTTTATTAAACATAGCGGTATTGCGGCAGGGGCGCTGGTGGTGACATCGGCTGTACCGTTACCTGCCTGGGCAGAAGAGAAGGGCGGTAAAATTCTTACCGCAGGCCGTTGGGGAGCGATGAACGTAGAAGTGAAGGACGGTAAAATTGTTTCTTCTACAGGCGCGCTGGCGAAGACCATCCCGAACTCTTTGCAATCTACGGCGGCGGATCAGGTGCATACCACGGCGCGTATTCAGCATCCGATGGTGCGAAAAAGCTATCTCGACAATCCACTGCAACCGGCGAAAGGTCGCGGCGACGACAGTTACGTTCAGGTGAGCTGGGAACAAGCATTAAAACTGATTCATGAACAACACGATCGCATCCGCAAGGCCAATGGACCATCGGCCATTTTTGCCGGATCTTACGGTTGGCGTTCTTCTGGCGTGTTGCATAAAGCGCAAACTTTACTGCAACGTTATATGAATCTGGCGGGCGGTTATTCAGGACATAGTGGCGATTACTCGACCGGGGCTGCGCAGGTGATCATGCCGCACGTTGTCGGTTCCGTAGAGGTTTATGAACAGCAGACCTCCTGGCCGCTGATTCTGGAAAACAGCCAGGTGGTGGTGTTGTGGGGGATGAACCCGCTGAATACCTTAAAAATTGCCTGGAGCAGTACCGATGAGCAGGGGCTGGAGTACTTCCATCAACTGAAGAAATCTGGCAAACCGGTGATTGCCATTGATCCTATCCGTTCCGAAACGATCGAGTTCTTTGGCGATAACGTCACCTGGATCGCGCCGAATATGGGCACCGACGTGGCGCTGATGTTAGGGGTTGCGCACACCCTGATGACACAAGGCAAACACGATAAAGCGTTCCTTGAAAAATACACCACCGGCTATCCGCAATTTGAAGAGTATCTGACCGGCAAGAAAGATAATTCGCCGAAGAGCGCGGCCTGGGCGGCGGAAATTACCGGTGTGCCGGAAGCGCAGATAGTCAAACTCGCCGAACTGATGGCGGCGAATCGCACGATGCTGATGGCAGGTTGGGGAATTCAGCGCCAGCAATATGGTGAACAGAAACACTGGATGCTGGTGACCCTGGCGGCGATGTTAGGACAGATTGGTACGCCGGGCGGCGGCTTTGGTTTCTCTTATCATTACTCCAACGGTGGCAACCCAACACGCGTTGGCGGTGTACTGCCGGAAATGTCTGCGGCGATTGCCGGACAGGCCAGTGAGGCTGCTGATGATGGCGGAATGACGGCGATCCCTGTCGCCCGTATTGTCGATGCGCTGGAAAATCCTGGCGGCAAATATCAGCACAACGGTAAAGAACAAACTTACCCCAATATCAAAATGATCTGGTGGGCTGGCGGCGGTAATTTCACCCATCACCAGGATACCAATCGTTTGATAAAAGCCTGGCAGAAACCAGAGCTGATCGTCGTTTCTGAATGCTACTGGACGGCAGCAGCTAAACACGCGGATATCGTATTACCGATCACCACATCGTTTGAGCGCAATGACCTAACGATGACCGGCGACTACAGCAACCAGCACATCGTACCGATGAAGCAAGTGGTTGCGCCGCAGTTTGAAGCACGTAACGATTTTGACGTGTTTGCCGACCTTGCTGAATTACTGAAACCTGGCGGAAAAGAGATCTATACCGAAGGTAAAGATGAAATGGCGTGGCTGAAATTCTTTTATGATGCCGCTCAGAAAAGCGCCCGTGCGCAGCGTGTCACCATGCCTGTGTTTAATACCTTCTGGTTGCAAAATAAACTGCTCGAAATGCGCCGCAGCGAGAAGAACGAGCAATATGTTCGCTATGGCGATTTCCGCGCCGATCCGGTGAAAAACGCGCTGGGTACGCCAAGCGGCAAAATTGAGATCTATTCCAAAACGCTGGAAAAATTTGCTTATAAGGATTGCCCGGCGCACCCAACCTGGCTTGCACCTGATGAGTGGAAAGGCACCGCCGACGAGAAGCAGTTGCAGCTTCTGACCGCGCATCCGGCACACCGTTTACACAGTCAGCTTAACTATGCGGAGCTGCGTAAAAAATATGCGGTTGCCGATCGTGAGCCGATCACCATTCACACCGAAGATGCTGCTCGTTTTGGCATTGCGAACGGCGATCTGGTACGCGTCTGGAACAAACGCGGTCAGATCCTGACTGGAGCCGTGGTGACTGACGGGATCAAAAAAGGCGTGGTGTGCGTGCATGAAGGCGCATGGCCAGATCTGGAAAATGGCTTGTGTAAAAACGGCTGCGCAAACGTGTTAACGGCGGATATTCCAAGCTCGCAGCTGGCGAATGCCTGTGCCGGTAACACCTCGCTGGTGTATATCGAAAAATACACGGGCAATGCGCCGAAGTTAACGGCGTTTGATCAGCCAGCCATTCAGGCGTAAGAAATAAATAGCGCCCGGAAATGGGCGCTAAATTTTTACGGCTTACGCGCAATCAGCACCGCGCGTTTAGGCGCAGGATAGCCTTCTACTGTTTTACCCGGATCATGCGGGTCGAGGAAATCGGACAGAGACTCGGTAACCATCCATTCAGTGCGACGCTGCTCTTCTGTTGTGGTGACGCTCACGTCCACAATGCGGATATCAACAAAACCACACTTTTTCAGCCAGTTTTTCAGCGCCAGCGCCGAAGGAATGAAGTAGACATTACGCATTTGCGCGTAACGGTCACCCGGCACCAGCACGGTGTTTTCGTCGCCATCAATAACCAGCGTTTCCAGCACCAGTTCACCTTCATTCACCAGCTGATCTTTCAACTGCCAGAGATGCTCCAGCGGCGAACGGCGATGGTAAAGCACGCCCATCGAAAAGACGGTATCAAAGGCTTTCAGCGCCGGAAGTTGTTCAATGCCTAAAGGCAACAGATGTGCGCGCTGATCGTTACCCAGCAGTTTGCGTACCGCTTCGAACTGGCAGAGGAAGAGTTGGGTCGGGTCGATACCCACCGCCAGATGTGCACCCGCGCCAATCATGCGCCACATGTGATAACCGCTGCCGCAGCCGACATCGAGGATCGTGCGCCCGGTCAAATCAGAGAGATGGGGCAGAACACGATCCCACTTCCAGTCGGAACGCCATTCGGTATCAATGTTAACGCCATACAGCGAGAACGGCCCTTTGCGCCACGGCATCAGGTTGCGCATCAGGGTTTCAATGCGTTTAATTTGCCCGGCACTCAGCGGCTCTTCGCTTTCTGCCGTCACGCTATGCAGTAAATCAAGACGATACGGTTTAATTTCAGGCAGAAATTCCACCGCATTGGACCACTGTTTAAACAGACCGTGCTGCTGTTCACGCTGCCAGTTGGCAATCTGCGCGGGCAGTGTTTCCAGCCAGTGCGAAAGGTGATTTTTGGCAATCAGAGAATAAAAGTTACCAAAGTCGATCATGCAGCGTCCTCTGCTTTTAATGCCACCAGCGAACCAAAGTTAAAGCACTGGAACCATAGCTCGCTATGTTCAAACCCGGCTTGATGCAGACGCGCTTTGTGGGTTTCAACGGAATCAGTCAACATTACGTTTTCTAACATGCTGCGCTTCTGGCTGATTTCCAGCTCGCTGTAACCGTTGGCTCGTTTAAAGTCGTGGTGCATGTTGAACAGCAGTTCACCAACTTTGGCATCTTCGAAACTGAATTTTTCCGAAAGCACCAGCGCGCCGCCAGGATTCAGCCCCTGATAAATTTTATCCAGTAATGCCTGACGTTCAGAAGGTTCCAGGAATTGCAGGGTAAAATTCAGTACCACCATTGACGCGTTTTCAATAGCGATATCGCGAATGTCACCCTCGATCACGTCTACAGGTGTCGGCGCTTTGTATGCATCGATATGGCGACGGCAGCGTTCGATCATCGCTGGAGAGTTGTCGATGGCAATAATTTTGCAATTATCATGATGAATGTTGCGACGCACCGAGAGCGTCGCGGCGCCCAAAGAACAGCCCAAATCGTAGACCTGCGTACCGGGTTGTACAAAGCGTTCAGCCAGCATCCCAATCATTGAAATAATATTGGAATAGCCAGGAACGGAACGCTGGATCATATCCGGGAAGACTTCGGCTACCCGTTCATCAAAGGTCCAGTCACCCAGACTGGCGATAGGGGCAGAAAATAGCGTGTCGCGGTGAGACATAACGTAAAAATCCGGGAAAAAGAAAGTGGCGTATTGTGCGCTAACGCAGGGAGAAAACCAACTCCCAGGGCATATACCAAAGATTCGCCAGCACCATCAGCAACAGCGCACACCAGGTGGCGCTCATGCCGGAACGTCGCCAGCGAAACAGCCGGTGATGAAAACCGTAATAATGCATCAGACGACCAGCAAGTAGAATGATGCCGCAAATATGCACCATCCAGGTTTCTGCGCCATTCATTTCCATAAACAGCATCAACACAATCGCGATGGGAATATATTCCACCGCGTTACCGTGAATGCGAATGGCGCTTTGCAGTTCGCTAAAACCGCCGTCGCCATAGGCAACGCGATATTGCATTCGCAGGCGAACAACATCAAAAGAGAACTTCATTAATAACAACGCACCTAAAACGGCATACAGCGCGCTTACCATACAAACTCCCTTTAAAATGGCCGATGGCACTTGTCTATGATAGGTGGCAATTTCAGAAAAGAGAAGATTGCTTTGGAATAGCCGGAACTGCTCCGATCTCTGGGAGTGTTTTACGCAAGTCTTCCCACAGAGTATGTACCAGTTCCGGTGCCTGGGCGATATCTGGTGTATGCAGGAAAAGATAAGGCGTGGTGGTCTGTTGCCATTGCGCTAATTTTTGCAACCAGACCTGAAATAATTCCTGGTTTTGTGTCATATCATCGCTACCGATAAAACGGATCAGCGGATTGGTCGCCGTCAACACGGCATGTACCGGAACTTTCGGTTTTTTCCGCTGCGCGTCGCGAATGGCTTCACTATGTGGACGTGCTGCATGAACCGGACGGCTGTCTAAAATTACCCGATTAACGCCACGCTGATGCAAACCGCGATTAAGCGTTTGTTCTTCCTCACCTTTGGTGAAAAACTGCGGATGGCGGACTTCCACACCATAGGTAAATTCGCCAGGAAGAGAATCAATAAAGTGCCAAAGAGCTGGCAGCTCCCGTGGACCAAACGTGGCGGGCAGTTGCAGCCAGTATTGTCCAATGCGCGGCGCTAACGGTGACATGCGTGTCAAAAATTCAGTCACTAAATCATCGCAATGCCGCAATGCTGCCTGATGCGAAATAGTCGCCGGAAACTTAAAGCAAAAACGAAAATCATCGGTGGTCTGCTCGCGCCAGCGCAGAACAACTTCCGGCTTTGGCAGAGCATAAAGGGTGGTGTTGCCCTCCACGCAGTTAAAATGGCGGGCGTACTCTTCCAGGCTGGAGATCCCCAACCGCACCCATTTGGGATGCGACCATTGCGGCAGACCGATGTAAATCATAATGCGTTGAGGATCTCTTCCACGCGACGCACGCGGGCAATACGCGGGTAGATATGGTTGATGCTGTTGTTGTGCTGTTCGGTGCTGGCTGCACTGCAGGCGTCTTCGGCTATCACCAGATTAAAGCCGAGTTCCCAGGCATTGCGGGCGGTTGATTCGACGCCAATATTGGTCGAGATCCCACATAAGACGATGGTGTCAATGCCACGACGGCGTAATTGTAACTCCAGATCCGTACCGTAAAACGCACCCCATTGACGCTTGATGATGTCAATATCGCTGTCAGTTGCACCTAACGCCGCAGGATGTTGCCACCAGTTTTCCGGTAACGTTCTGGCAGGTGAGGGAGCATCAACTGGCTGTTTTAATGCTTCGGCATAATCGGCAGACCAGCCGACGCGCACCAGAAACACAGGCTGACCGTTAGTTCGAAATTTCGCCGCCAGTTTCCCGGCGCGATTAACGACATCTTCAGCAGTATGCGGTCCACCGGCAAAAGGTAAGATGCCTTCTTGTAAATCAATCACCACCAGCGCAGTGGTTTTAGCATTCAGTTCAAGCATGATGACTCCAGATAAAACAAAATCGAGCCTCTCACCTTAATGCGATTAGCCGATGGCAGAACGACAAATTTTGTTAATTTTTATGTGCTCAGGCAACACCTTTATAGCAAACAAGGGTAGAGTCTGATTTCAGGCCTGATATAAAGTGGTAACGAGTCGTTCCAGAGCGGGCCAGACTCTTACGGTGCGGCAGAATTTCCAGTATAATAGCCGCCTTTTTTCATTCAGTTGTGACATACAGCTAACGCTGCGACTTAGGTCACCTGCGCAGCAGGGGACGTCCGCCGGCAGCTAAGTTAAGGGATATCTCATGCGTACAGAATATTGTGGACAGCTCCGTTTGTCCCACGTGGGGCAGCAGGTGACTCTGTGTGGTTGGGTCAACCGTCGTCGTGATCTTGGTAGCCTGATCTTCATCGATATGCGCGACCGCGAAGGTATCGTGCAGGTATTTTTCGATCCGGATCGTGCGGACGCGTTAAAGCTGGCCTCTGAACTGCGTAATGAGTTCTGCATTCAGGTAACGGGCACCGTGCGTGCGCGTGACGAGAAAAATATCAACCGCGATATGGCGACCGGCGAAATCGAAGTGCTGGCTTCCTCGCTGACCATCATCAACCGCGCAGACGTTCTGCCGCTGGACTCTAACCACGTTAACACCGAAGAAGCGCGTCTGAAATACCGCTATCTTGATCTGCGTCGCCCGGAAATGGCTCAGCGCCTGAAAACCCGCGCAAAAATCACCAGCCTGGTGCGCCGTTTTATGGACGACCACGGCTTCCTCGACATCGAAACCCCGATGCTGACCAAAGCGACGCCGGAAGGCGCGCGTGACTACCTGGTGCCTTCTCGTGTGCATAAAGGTAAATTCTACGCACTGCCGCAATCGCCGCAGTTGTTCAAACAGCTGCTGATGATGTCCGGTTTCGACCGTTATTATCAGATTGTAAAATGCTTCCGTGACGAAGACCTGCGTGCTGACCGTCAGCCAGAATTTACCCAGATCGATGTGGAAACCTCTTTCATGACCGCGCCGCAAGTGCGTGAAGTGATGGAAGCCCTGGTGCGTCATCTGTGGCAGGAAGTGAAGGGCGTGGATTTGGGCGATTTCCCGGTAATGACCTTTGCGGAAGCCGAACGCCGTTACGGTTCCGATAAACCAGATCTGCGTAACCCGATGGAACTGACCGACGTTGCAGACCTGCTGAAATCTGTTGAATTTGCGGTATTCGCGGGTCCGGCGAACGATCCGAAAGGTCGTGTTGCTGCTCTGCGTGTTCCGGGCGGTGCATCGCTGACCCGTAAGCAGATCGATGAATACGGTAACTTCGTCAAAATCTACGGCGCGAAAGGTCTGGCTTACATCAAAGTCAACGAACGCGCGAAAGGTCTGGAAGGTATCAACAGCCCGGTAGCGAAGTTCCTCAACGCTGAAATCATCGAAGCCATCCTGGATCGTACTGCCGCGCAAGATGGCGATATGATTTTCTTCGGTGCCGACAACAAGAAAATTGTTGCCGACGCGATGGGCGCACTGCGTCTGAAAGTGGGTAAAGACCTTGGTCTGACCGACGAAAGCAAATGGGCGCCGCTGTGGGTTATCGACTTCCCGATGTTTGAAGACGACGGAGAAGGCGGCCTGACGGCAATGCACCATCCGTTCACCGCACCGAAAGACATGACTGCTGCCGAGCTGAAAGCAGCACCGGAAAATGCGGTGGCGAACGCTTATGATATGGTCATCAATGGTTACGAAGTGGGCGGTGGTTCTGTGCGTATCCATAATGGTGATATGCAGCAGACGGTGTTTGGTATTTTGGGTATCAACGAAGAGGAACAGCGCGAGAAATTCGGCTTCCTGCTCGACGCCCTGAAATACGGTACTCCGCCGCACGCAGGTCTGGCATTTGGCCTTGACCGTCTGACCATGCTGCTGACTGGCACCGACAACATCCGTGACGTTATCGCCTTCCCGAAAACCACAGCGGCAGCGTGTCTGATGACTGAAGCACCGAGCTTTGCCAACCCGACTGCTCTGGCTGAGCTGAGCATTCAGGTTGTAAAGAAGGCTGAGAATAATTGATATGACTTATAAGCGTCCCGTTTCGATCTTAGTGGTCATCTATGCACAAGATACGAAACGGGTGCTGATGTTGCAGCGGCGTGACGATCCCGATTTCTGGCAGTCGGTAACTGGCAGCGTGGAAGAGGGTGAAACCGCGCCGCAAGCTGCCATGCGCGAAGTAAAGGAAGAGGTCACCATTGATGTTGTGGCTGAACAACTGACCTTAATTGACTGTCAGCGCACGGTAGAGTTTGAAATTTTTTCACATTTACGTCATCGCTATGCGCCGGGCGTGACGCGCAATACAGAATCATGGTTCTGCCTTGCGCTCCCGCACGAACGTCAGATTATTTTTACTGAACATCTGGCCTACAAGTGGCTTGATGCGCCTGCTGCGGCGGCGCTCACTAAGTCATGGAGCAACCGGCAGGCGATTGAACAGTTTGTAATTAACGCTGCCTGAACAGGCAGGGCTATCTGGAGATATTTTTTATGGCAGGTCATAGTAAATGGGCCAACA
Organism: Escherichia sp. 93.0816; assembly: GCF_013368855.2. NCBI lineage: Bacteria > Pseudomonadati > Pseudomonadota > Gammaproteobacteria > Enterobacterales > Enterobacteriaceae > Escherichia > Escherichia sp. 93.0816. Next base: position 82,750 of record NZ_JABWNC020000005.1, read on the forward strand.
CCAGACATCGTAAAGCTGCGCAGGATGCTAAGCGCGGTAAAATCTTCACTAAAATCATTCGTGAGCTGGTGACCGCAGCTAAACTGGGCGGTGGCGATCCGGATGCTAACCCGCGTCTGCGTGCAGCCATTGATAAAGCACTGTCTAACAACATGACCCGTGACACCCTGAACCGCGCAATTGCACGTGGTGTGGGCGGTGATGATGATGCGAACATGGAAACCATCATCTACGAAGGTTACGGTCCTGGCGGCACTGCAATCATGATTGAATGTCTGTCTGACAACCGTAACCGTACTGTTGCTGAAGTGCGTCACGCATTTAGCAAATGTGGCGGCAACCTTGGTACTGACGGTTCCGTAGCCTATCTGTTCAGCAAAAAAGGTGTGATTTCCTTCGAGAAAGGTGATGAAGACACCATCATGGAAGCGGCGCTGGAAGCAGGTGCAGAAGATGTTGTGACCTATGATGACGGCGCAATCGACGTCTACACTGCATGGGAAGAGATGGGTAAAGTACGTGATGCTCTGGAAGCGGCTGGTCTGAAAGCAGACAGCGCAGAAGTTTCCATGATCCCGTCAACCAAAGCCGATATGGATGCAGAAACTGCACCGAAACTGATGCGTCTGATCGATATGCTGGAAGACTGTGACGACGTGCAGGAAGTTTACCATAACGGTGAGATCTCTGATGAGGTTGCAGCGACCCTCTGATGAGGCCGGCTAAACAACAAAACGGAGACGCGTGATGTCTATTATTCTCGGTATTGATCCGGGTTCGCGCGTTACCGGCTACGGCGTTATCCGTCAGGTGGGCAGGCAACTGTCCTACCTGGGCAGTGGATGCATACGCACCAAAGTGGATGATTTACCGTCTCGTCTGAAGCTCATCTATGCGGGCGTGACGGAAATCATCACCCAGTTCCAGCCCGATTATTTCGCAATCGAACAAGTCTTTATGGCGAAGAATGCCGACTCTGCCCTGAAACTGGGGCAGGCACGCGGCGTGGCGATTGTGGCAGCGGTTAATCAGGAATTGCCGGTGTTTGAATATGCTGCCCGTCAGGTCAAACAAACGGTGGTAGGTATTGGTAGTGCTGAAAAAAGTCAGGTGCAACATATGGTGCGCACCTTGCTAAAACTACCCGCTAACCCACAGGCGGACGCCGCCGATGCGCTGGCGATTGCCATCACCCACTGCCATGTCAGCCAGAATGCGATGCAGATGAGCGAATCGAGGCTGAACCTGGCTCGCGGGCGACTGCGTTAAGTTATACCGCCTCAGTCAATTCTGGCTGAGGTGTTTCTACTCCCTCCGCATGAATCAACACCAGACCCGGATGATGCCACAAACTCGCTGGCGTGACGGTTTTACGCGCCCACGGAATTGAACCTAAAAACCAGAATTTCCAGAAAGTAAGCTTTGCATTCGGATTGCTGTTTAACAGTTCTCCAAATGTCTCTATTTCACCCACCGGGATACATAGCGCCTCTTTATAAATATCAAAAACGAATTTTGAACAGAACTGGCGAGATGACTCATATTTAAAACCGGTGTGATAGAGCTTGCGCAGCCGGGAGGGAACCTGTTCTACCAGCCGTTGTTTTTGCTGTTCTGTTAGCCCAGCACCCAATCGTTTTACCGCATAGCGTTGATTAGAAGAACGTTTAATAAAATGGGACAGTGTGGTGATGGTGGAGAGGGGAACACGACTTTCTGCGACCAGAAAATCATCGCCGTCATGACCGATAATGATCCCGACGTGATTACTCCAGCAATTTGATGCGGCAGATATTTGACCAAATAATGCAGCACCTATACATGTAAATACAATATCGCCAACTTCATATTCAGAAGGGTAATTAATTTTCACTTTGTCATTCCATTGAAATAAATATGAATATACGTAATACCATAAAAAATATTTTTTTGCAGGAATGGAAAGGTTTATTTTTTTTTGGTGGATTTATCCTCTAAATATTTAACATTACAATATTTATTTTAAAGATGACTTAGCGGATCAATTATACTGCGTCATTTTTCAGTTCATCGAGACGCCTCGCAATTTTTCTTCATCCTTCGCTGGATATCTATCCAGCATTTTTTTATTATACAACATTATCTTTGATTCATTACGCAGGAGCGTCATGTGATAGGCAGGCTGAGAGGCATCATTCTGGAAAAACAACCCCCGCTGGTGTTACTTGAAGTGGGCGGCGTAGGCTATGAAGTGCATATGCCGATGACCTGTTTTTATGAACTCCCTGAAGCGGGCCAGGAAGCGATTGTTTTCACTCACTTTGTGGTGCGTGAAGATGCGCAGCTACTGTATGGTTTTAACAATAAACAAGAGCGCACGTTGTTTAAAGAGTTGATCAAAACTAACGGCGTGGGACCGAAACTGGCACTGGCGATCCTCTCGGGTATGTCAGCGCAGCAGTTTGTGAATGCCGTTGAGCGTGAAGAACTGGGTGCACTGGTGAAATTACCTGGCATTGGTAAGAAAACTGCTGAACGCCTGATCGTTGAAATGAAAGATCGCTTTAAAGGTCTGCATGGCGATCTGTTCACACCGGCTGCCGATCTGGTATTGACCTCACCGGCAAGCCCGGCAACCGACGATGCCGAACAGGAAGCTGTTGCTGCGCTGGTGGCGCTGGGCTATAAACCACAAGAAGCCAGCCGCATGGTGAGCAAAATCGCTCGCCCTGATGCCAGCAGTGAAACATTAATTCGCGAAGCCCTGCGCGCCGCGTTATGAGGTAAAGGATGATTGAAGCAGACCGTCTGATTTCTGCCGGTACGACTTTGCCGGAAGATGTGGCAGATCGCGCCATTCGCCCCAAACTACTGGAAGAGTATGTTGGTCAGCCGCAGGTTCGTTCACAGATGGAAATTTTCATCAAAGCGGCGAAACTGCGCGGCGATGCCCTTGATCATCTATTGATTTTTGGTCCTCCGGGGCTGGGTAAAACCACACTTGCCAACATCGTCGCCAATGAAATGGGCGTCAATTTACGCACCACGTCCGGCCCGGTGCTGGAAAAAGCGGGCGATCTGGCGGCGATGCTCACCAACCTTGAACCACACGATGTGTTGTTTATTGATGAGATCCATCGTCTTTCGCCTGTGGTGGAAGAAGTGCTGTATCCGGCCATGGAAGACTACCAGTTGGATATTATGATTGGTGAAGGCCCGGCAGCGCGTTCAATTAAAATCGATCTTCCCCCGTTCACCCTGATTGGCGCGACAACGCGTGCTGGCTCATTGACATCGCCATTGCGTGACCGTTTCGGTATTGTGCAGCGTCTGGAGTTTTACCAGGTGCCTGATTTGCAATATATCGTCAGTCGTAGCGCACGGTTTATGGGGCTTGAGATGAGTGACGATGGCGCGCTGGAAGTGGCTCGCCGGGCGCGAGGTACGCCACGTATCGCCAACCGCCTGCTGCGTCGTGTGCGAGATTTCGCTGAAGTGAAGCATGATGGCACCATCTCGGCAGATATCGCTGCTCAGGCGCTGGATATGCTGAACGTTGATGCTGAAGGTTTCGATTATATGGACCGCAAGTTATTGCTGGCGGTAATTGATAAATTCTTCGGTGGGCCGGTAGGCCTGGATAACCTGGCAGCGGCCATTGGCGAAGAACGTGAAACCATTGAAGATGTGCTGGAACCTTATTTGATTCAGCAGGGCTTTTTGCAGCGCACGCCGCGCGGGCGTATGGCGACAGTGCGGGCGTGGAACCACTTCGGGATTACGCCGCCAGAAATGCCGTAGGTCGGGCAAGGCGTCTACGCCGCATCCAACATTAAGCTATCGACAAGATGAAGCCAGACAGGCGCTCCCGCAGGAGCGCCGAATTGATTAGCGACCAAACAGGTCACGTTTTTTCGCTTTAAACGGCTGAGAGATCACCACCAGCACTGCCACAATCAGGTAAGCAACAAAAATACCGAGCAGCCACTGCGGCATATCCAGACCTAAAAAATCCCACTGACGCTCAGCGCAATCACCAGAGGCGACAAACACTTGTGGCACCCATTTATCCAGCGGCAGCCAGTCCGGGAATCGGACCATGAAATCACAGGTCATAAATGGTGAAGGGTAGAGCTGGAGCATGGTGTGCTCGTAAGTTAATTGCACGCCACGAAAAGCACTATACAGCCAGATGATCATCGCCACATAACGCAGCGGAGTTTTCGGGGCGATAGCGCCAATCAGCGCGGCGCCCAGAATGCCGAATAACGCACAGCGTTCATAAATACAGAGCACGCAAGGTTTAAGTAACATCACATGCTGGAACCACAGCGCCGTCAGTTCCAGTGCCAGAGCGGTAAACGCCATTAACAGCCACGCCCCCCGGCCTTGTGAACATTGGTTCAAAAATCGCAACATAATAATTTCCCTGCAATATGCATCGAATGCGCAGTTTAAACCAATTCATTCGTTGCGCCACCAGGAGGGAGTAAAAATAGGATGTAATTGAACAATTATCGGGCGGAAAGGCAAACCGGGCATAAATATGCCCGGTAAGTTGTTATCAAAGCGTTGCAATCCACCCCATTTGCATAAACCATTCAGTTACAGGGGCAAGAGTAAACTCTACGCAGAGTAATCCGACGAGGGTCAGTACGAGAGTGTAGGGCAGAGCCATCCACACCATGCGGCCATAAGAAAGACGTATCAATGGCGCAAGTGCTGAGGTCAACAGGAATAAGAACGCAGCCTGTCCGTTCGGCGTGGCGACGGAGGGCAGGTTGGTCCCGGTGTTGATGGCGACTGCCAGCAGTTCATATTGCTTCATACTAATAGCACCGCTCTCCATTGCCGCTTTTGCTTCATTGATATAAATCGTCCCTACAAAGACGTTATCCGAAATTGAAGACAGCAAACCGTTGAAGATATAAAACAGCGATAGCTGAGCGTGTTCTGATGCCTGCAATACAAACTGGATAATTGGGGAGAACAGTTGTTGGTCGATAATCACCGCCACTACCGAGAAAAAGACCGTCAACAGTGCGGTGAATGGCAGAGATTCGGTGAAGGCTTTGCCGATTGCATGTTCATCAGTTACACCGGTCAGTGATGTCGCCAATATAATGACAGACAAACCAATCAAGCCGACCTCTGCCAGATGCAACGCCAGCGCGGTGACCAGCCAGACGCCGATAATCGCCTGGACAATCAGACGAATTTTATCCTGACGTGTACGCTGGAGGCGGCTTTGATCGTCAAACTGTTGCAGCACTTCGCGGACTTTCTCCGGCAGCGTTTCGCCGTAGCCAAACCAACGCAGCTTCTCCACCAGCAGGCAGGTTAACAGGCCGCAAATCAGGACAGGGACGGTCACCGGTGACATGCGCAGGAAGAAATCGCCAAAATGCCAGCCAGCAGCTTTGGCAATGATCAGGTTCTGTGGTTCTCCTACCATGGTCATCACGCCGCCTAATGCAGTGCCGACACCCGCATGCATCATCAGGCTACGCAGAAAGCCACGGAACTGCTCCAGAACCACTTTGTAATGCTTGTCGATATGGCTGTCGTCTTGCAGGTCGGTATCTTCGGTGCGGGAAGAAGCTACGCGGTGATAAATACCATAAAAACCAACTGCAACGCTGATCACCACGGCAACGACGGTTAAGGCATCGAGGAACGCAGAGAGAAACGCCGCCGCCACGCAAAAAGAGAGTGACAGCAGCATTTTGGAGCGAATGCTTAACAGCAAACGGGTAAATATGAACAGCAGAAGCTGTTTCATAAAATAGATGCCCGCCACCATAAACATCAGTAACAGTAAGACTTCAAGATTTGCCGCCACCTCTTCACGGACGTGTTCCGCACTGGTCATGCCGATGAAGACAGCTTCGATAGCCAACAGACCGCCGGGGAGCAGCGGATAGCATTTCAGAGCCATCGCCAGAGTGAAAATAAATTCCGCGACAAGCAGCCAGCCAGCAACAAAAGGGCTGATGAGGAAAATTAACGGGTTAACAATTAAGAAAATAATTAGGGCAAGTTTGTACCAGTCAGGTGACTGACCCAAAAAATTGCGCCATAACGCGCGGCCCCAGGAGATCTCCATGATGGTTTCCCTTACCTTACAAATAATAAATGATGTTTTTATGTTAGAACGCAAAGCTTAACGGTCAGGGGAGATCGAGGCAAGTCTTGATAGTCAAGGGGAAAGAGATACAGAAAATGAAGCCTTGATCCCTTTTTTCTTCTTTTTGTCTGCTATCAGCGTTGTTAGCCCTCTGGTATGATGAGTCCAACTTTGTTTTGCTGTGTTATGGAAATCTCACTATGGTCATTAAGGCGCAAAGCCCGGCGGGTTTCGCGGAAGAGTACATTATTGAAAGTATCTGGAATAACCGCTTCCCACCCGGGACTATTTTGCCCGCAGAACGTGAACTTTCAGAATTAATTGGTGTAACGAGAACGACGTTACGCGAAGTGTTACAGCGCCTGGCGCGAGACGGCTGGCTGACCATTCAACACGGCAAACCGACGAAGGTGAATAATTTCTGGGAAACCTCCGGGTTGAATATCCTTGAGACGCTGGCGCGACTGGATCATGAAAGTGTGCCGCAACTCATAGATAATTTGCTGTCAGTGCGTACCAATATTTCGACCATTTTTATTCGCACCGCGTTTCGTCAGCATCCTGATAAAGCGCAGGAAGTGCTGGCAACGGCTAATGAAGTGGCCGATCACGCAGACGCCTTTGCTGATCTGGATTACAACATTTTTCGCGGTCTGGCGTTTGCCTCTGGTAACCCGATTTATGGTCTGATCCTTAACGGAATGAAAGGGTTGTATACGCGCATTGGTCGTCACTATTTCGCCAATCCGGAAGCGCGTAGTCTGGCGCTGGGCTTCTACCACAAGCTGTCTGCGTTGTGCAGTGAAGGTGCTCACGATCAGGTTTACGAAACAGTACGCCGCTATGGGCATGAGAGTGGCGAGATTTGGCACCGGATGCAGAAAAACCTGCCGGGTGATTTAGCCATTCAGGGGCGATAATCCATCCATACTGATGACCAACGCATAGTTTGATGCGCTATGCTTATCAGGCCTATTGAATTTGTGATGCTTTGCAGGCGGATAAAGCGTGTACGCCGCATCCGGCAAAAATGAGCCCTCCTCAAATGAGGAGGGCTCATTTTATAGATTTCCCATTCTTGGCGGGCAGCGTTCCAGCAACTCGACGCTGCCGTCTTCGTTTTGCTGTTCCAGCATCACATCAAATCCCCACAGGCGATGTACATGCTTCAGCACTTCTTTACGCCCCCGATCCAGTGGTGCGCGGTTATGTGGAATGTAACGCAGCGTCAGCGAACGGTCGCCGCGTAAATCTACGTTCCAGATCTGAATATTCGGCTCCAGATTACTTAAGTTATATTGCGACGATAAACGGTTACGGATCTCCCGATAACCTTCCTCATTATGAATGGCGGAAATCTCCAGATAATTATGCCGATCGTCATCCAGCACTGTGAAGAAGCGGAAATCACGCATTACCTTCGGTGACAGGAACTGACTAATAAAGCTCTCATCTTTGAAATCACGCATCGCGAAATGCAGCGTTTCCAGCCAGTCGGAACCGGCGATATCCGGGAACCAGTATTTGTCTTCTTCCGTTGGCGACTGACAAATCCGTTTAATATCCTGAAACATAGCGAATCCGAGGGCATACGGGTTAATTCCGCTGTACCACGGGCTGTTATAGGGCGGCTGGAAGACCACATTGGTGTGGCTATGCAAGAACTCCAGCATAAAACGTTCGGTCACTTTCCCTTCATCATACAGATGGTTAAGGATGGTGTAGTGCCAGAAGGTCGCCCAGCCTTCGTTCATCACCTGAGTCTGTTTTTGCGGATAAAAATACTGGCTCACTTTACGTACAATGCGCAGGATTTCACGCTGCCATGATTCCAGCAGCGGCGCATTTTTCTCCATAAAATAGAGCAGGTTTTCTTGTGGCTCGGATGGATAGCGGCGCGCTTCGGCAACGGTTTTCTCTTCCTCGCGCTTAGGCAGCGTTCTCCAGAGCATATTGACCTGGCTTTGCAGATACTCTTCGCGACTTTTCTGCCGGGCTTTCTCCTCTTGCAGCGAGATTTTTTGTGGGCGTTTATAACGATCCACACCGTAGTTCATCAGCGCATGGCACGAGTCCAACAGCTTTTCTACCTCATCAACGCCATAGCGTTCTTCGCACTCGGTAATGTATTTGCGGGCGAAAATCAGGTAATCGACAATCGAACTGGCATCGGTCCAGATACGGAATAAGTAATTGTTTTTGAAGAAAGAGTTGTGGCCATAACAGGCGTGAGCCATCACCAGCGCCTGCATGGTAATGGTGTTCTCTTCCATCAGGTAAGCGATACACGGATTAGAGTTAATAACGATTTCATAGGCCAGCCCTTGCTGACCGTGCTTATACAGACGCTCGGTTTCAATAAACTTTTTGCCAAATGACCAGTGCGGATAGTTAATTGGCATCCCGACGCTGGAGTAGGCATCCATCATTTGCTCTGATGTAATTACTTCAATCTGGTGCGGGTAGGTATCCAGCCGGTAGAGTTTTGCCACCCGGTCTATCTCTGCCAGATAAATATCCAGCAGGTCGAACGTCCAGTCAGGTCCATCGCTCAAACGTGTGGAGTCCTTATTCATAGAATCGATCGTCGCCATACGCGCACCTCATTGTTGTCGGCGCTCTCTGTCTGGAGCACCTCATTTCAAGCATAGAACACCAGTTAAAAACCGCGTCGCTGGAGAATTTTTTTCTTTGCGATTTCTTATTATCGGAGTGCCAATAATTAGCTTCTGAACGGAATTTTCTGCTGGATATAAAGCTCGACCAGCAGGAGATACCAAAGACGCCATATTCCCGCAGAGTCAGGGAGATGTGAGCCAGCTCACCATAAAAAAGCCATATGTTGAATAATATTTTCATCTGGGTTATCAAGATGTAATTAGATTATTGTTCTTTTACTATATCTACCGTTATCGGAGTGGCTATGCGAGTTGTCATACTGGGAAGTGGTGTGGTAGGCGTTGCCAGCGCCTGGTATTTAAATCAGGCAGGACATGAGGTCACCGTCATTGATCGGGAGCCGGGCGCAGCACTGGAAACCAGCGCAGCAAATGCCGGGCAAATTTCTCCCGGATATGCCGCGCCGTGGGCGGCGCCAGGCGTGCCTTTAAAAGCGATTAAATGGATGTTCCAGCGCCATGCGCCGCTGGCGGTTCGTCTCGATGGTTCGCAATTCCAGTTGAAATGGATGTGGCAAATGTTACGTAACTGTGACACCAGCCACTATATGGAAAACAAAGGGCGGATGGTGCGCCTGGCGGAATACAGCCGTGATTGCCTGAAAGCATTGCGCGCCGAAACCAATATCCAGTATGAAGGCCGGCAGGGCGGGACGCTGCAACTGTTCCGCACTGAACAACAGTATGAAAACGCCACTCGCGATATCGCCGTACTGGAAGATGCAGGCGTGCCATATAAATTGCTGGAATCCAGTCGCCTGGCGGAAGTGGAACCTGCGCTGGCGGAAGTTGCGCACAAACTGACTGGCGGCCTGCAACTACCCAATGACGAAACCGGTGACTGTCAGCTCTTTACCCAGAATCTGGCGCGGATGGCAGAGCAGGCGGGGGTTAAATTCCGCTTTAATACGCCAGTCGATCAACTGCTTTGTGACGGCGAGCAGATCTATGGCGTGAAGTGTGGTGATGAGGTGATTAAGGCCGATGCGTATGTTATGGCATTTGGCTCTTACTCGACCGCGATGCTCAAGGGCATTGTCGATATCCCGGTTTATCCGCTGAAAGGTTATTCTTTGACCATTCCGATTGCGCATGAAGACGGTGCGCCGGTGTCCACCATTCTTGATGAAACCTACAAAATCGCCATTACCCGTTTCGATAATCGCATTCGTGTCGGCGGGATGGCGGAAATTGTTGGCTTTAACACCGAGCTGTTGCAACCGCGTCGTGAAACGCTGGAAATGGTGGTGCGCGATCTCTATCCGCGCGGCGGTCATGTCGAGCAGGCTACTTTCTGGACCGGTCTGCGTCCGATGACACCAGACGGCACGCCGGTTGTGGGGCGTACACGCTTTAAAAATTTGTGGCTGAATACCGGTCACGGCACGCTTGGCTGGACGATGGCTTGCGGTTCCGGTCAGTTGTTAAGCGATCTGCTTTCTGGCCGCACGCCAGCGATCCCGTATGAGGATCTAAGTGTAGCGCGCTACAGTCGTGGATTTACGCCATCACGTCCAGGCCATTTACATGGCGCGCACAGTTAAGGAATCGAGATGACTCGTCCGATACAGGCCAGCCTCGATCTGCAGGCATTAAAACAAAATCTGACCATTATCCGCCAGGCCGCGCCGCACGCGCACGTCTGGTCGGTGGTAAAAGCGAACGCTTACGGGCACGGTATCGAGCGTATCTGGAGCGCGCTCGGGGCGACCGATGGTTTTGCGTTACTTAATCTTGAAGAGGCCATTATTCTGCGTGAGCGCGGCTGGAAAGGGCCAATCCTGATGCTGGAGGGTTTTTTTCACGCTCAGGATCTGGAAATTTATGACCAGTACCGCCTGACCACCTGCGTGCACAGTAACTGGCAGCTCAAAGCACTGCAAAATGCGCGGCTAAAAGCGCCGCTGGATATTTACCTTAAGGTGAATAGTGGGATGAATCGGTTGGGGTTCCAGCCCGATCGCGTGCTCACCGTCTGGCAGCAGCTGCGGGCGATGGCGAACGTTGGCGAAATGACGCTGATGTCGCATTTTGCCGATGCGGAGCATCCTGATGGGATTTCCGGCGCGATGGCGCGTATTGAGCAGGCAGCGGAAGGGCTGGAGTGTCGGCGCTCGTTGTCTAACTCAGCGGCAACCCTGTGGCATCCGGAAGCGCATTTTGACTGGGTTCGACCAGGCATTATTTTATATGGTGCTTCGCCGTCCGGTCAGTGGCGCGATATCGCCAATACCGGATTACGCCCGGTAATGACGTTAAGCAGTGAGATTATTGGTGTTCAGACGCTAAAAGCGGGCGAACGTGTGGGCTATGGCGGTCGCTATACTGCGCTCGATGAGCAGCGAATCGGCATTGTCGCCGCCGGATACGCCGACGGCTATCCGCGTCATGCACCAACCGGAACACCTGTTTTAGTCGACGGCGTGCGCACCATGACGGTGGGGACAGTCTCGATGGATATGCTGGCGGTCGATTTGACGCCTTGCCCGCAGGCGGGTATTGGTACGCCAGTTGAGCTGTGGGGCAAGGAGATCAAAATTGATGATGTCGCCGCCGCTGCCGGAACGGTGGGCTATGAGTTGATGTGCGCGCTGGCGCTACGTGTACCTGTTGTGACGGTGTAACTTGTGGCAAGCCGGATAAAATGCGTAAGCATCGCATCCGGCGATATAAGCCGCATCAAACTTAAGATTCGGCTTCTTCCTCCGCCACCCGAACGCCGATCTTCAACACTGCATTATCTTCTTTCTCAGCCACCGTCCAGATCATCCCGGCAAACTCCACCTGGTCACCGACAACCGGTGCCGCGCCTAACAACTGCTGAACAATTTCACCCAGCGTTTGCTGTTTATCGCGATACTCCCGACCATCTTCCAGACCATAAATCAGCGCCACATCGGCATATTTCGCGCTGGCTTCGAGAATGAAGTCACCAAAGAAGCGTTGATCAAGCGCGACCGGCGGCGACTGGCTAAACAGTTTTCCGAGTGCCGGAAGATCGCGTTCCCGACCAATCACGCATAACACGTCGCCTTCGCGCAGTCGGGTGCTGCCGGTGGGATGAAGCAACTGGTTATCACGAAACAGTGCCGCAATGCGCGTCTCTTTTGGCATATGCAGATCGCGCAGCGCCGCGCCCACGCACCATTTATCGGCACTCAATTGGTAAACAAACTGCTCCCACGGATTTTCCGGATGAATATCCAGCCCAACGCGTGACACCGGACGTCCCACTGGCGGAACCACCACTTTGGCTTTTTTCGCTGCCCACGACAGCGATGTTCCCTGCAATAGCAGTGAAACCAGAACTACGAAGAAGGCGACATTAAAGAACAGACGCGCATTCTCCAGCCCCGCCATCATCGGGAACACCGCCAGGATGATCGGCACTGCGCCGCGTAATCCAACCCAACTAATAAACACGCGCTCGCGCAGATTGAAGCCACGGAACGGTAGCAATCCAGCAAATACCGAGAGGGGACGGGCGAAGAAAATCATCCATGCAGACAAAATGAGCGCCGGAATGGCAATAGGCAACAGGTCGCTCGGGTTAACCAACAGCCCCAGCACCAGGAACATAGCGATTTGTGCCAGCCAGGCGAGGCCGTCGAAATTTTGCAGAATGCCGTAGCGGTTGCGAATCGGACGATTACCCAGCAGAAAACCGCACAGATAAACTGCCAGAATGCCGCTGCCTTCCAGCGCCGTGGTTAAAGCAAAAATCAAAATACCGCCGCTTAATGCCAGCAATGGATACAAGCCCGCAGGCAGGGCGATGCGGTTAATCATCTGCAGCAGTAAATAACCCCCGCCAAGACCGATTACGATCCCCAGGCCAAATTGTTGCAGGATATCGACAACGAACATCCAGCTAATAGTGCTTTCATGCTGCTGGATCATCGCAATCAGGGTAATTGTCAGAAAGACCGCCATCGGGTCATTGCTGCCGGACTCTATTTCCAGCGTCGAGCCAACACGTTCGTTAAGCCCTTTGCCGCCCAGCAGAGAAAAGACCGCTGCGGCGTCGGTGGAGCCGACAATTGCGCCAATCAATAAGCCTTCAATCAAATCAAGATTAAACAGCCATGCCGCCATCATGCCGGTTAAACCGGAGGTGATAAGCACGCCCAGCGTCGCCAGTGAAAGTGCAGGTCCTAACGCCACGCGAAATGAACTGGCCTGGGTGCGCATTCCGCCATCGAGCAAAATAATCGCCAGTGCCAGGTTACTTACCATGTAGGCAAAAGGATAATTATCAAACGGAATGCCGCCGACACCATCGACTCCAGCCAGCATACCGATCGCCAGGAAAATAACCAGAATCGGAATGCCAAGGCGGGAAGAAAATGAACTAAGTAAAATACTGCTGGTGACAAGGATGGAGCCTAAGATAAAAAGGCTAATAATTGTTGCGGCATCCAACGGTCGGTTACTCCTGATTACGCTGTCTCGTACTATAAACCTACCATATTCACGGCAGAAACAGCGTTTTAGTTAGCCCGGAAGCGTGATTTTTTTACGCTTTCAGAACAGGATGACCGCTAATCGTCAATTGTGTGCCGTTTTTGTCGTTTTTGAGGATAGCATGTGCACCCAGCGGCAGTGTCACTGTGCGTTGTTCATGGCCAAAGTCGAGGCCGGTAATCAGCGGAATCGACAGGCGGGAACGCAAGAACGTGTACACCGACGCCAGGTTGTAACCCGCATCATAATCATTGGGCGTGCTGCCACTGAAGCTACCGAGAATAATCGCCTTCTGGCGCTGTAAAATTCCAGCATGATAAAGCTGTAATAACATGCGTTCGACACGGAACGGATGTTCGTTGATGTCTTCCAGTACCAGAATACCGTTCTCAATTTGTGGCATCCACGGCGTACCGATAAGCGAAATCAGCATCGCGAGGTTGCCTCCCCACAGTGTTCCTTCTGTCTGACATGCCGGGCCTTCCCCTTGCCATTCAATGCTGAACGTTTCATTGCGTAATGCCAGCCAGAAGTGGTGCTCGGTAAAGGCATTCAGCTCATCCGCGCCAAAATTTGCCACCAGCATCGGGCCGCTAAAGGTGATGACATTGCCTTGTGACAGAAGACCGCACTGAATGGCCGTAAAATCGCTATGCCCGCAGATAAGCAACGGATCATTTTGTTGGCGAGCCACCAGAGCCTGCCAGTCAATATCCGTCAGTAAGCGACTGGCACCGTAACCGCCGCGTACTGCCAGCACGATGGTGTTGGGTGAGGTCAGTCTGGCAAGGGCATTGAGATCTTCCAGACGCTCCGTTTCCGTACCAGCAAAACGTTCACAGCGACGGGTAATAACCCCGACGTTATTGACCTGATGCCCCGCATCGGTAAGGCGCTGAACGCCGCGCTTTGCGGCGTGCTGATTAATGCAGTAACCCGACGGGGCAATTAAGTGAAACAGAGACATGGCAATTCCTTGCTGACAACAGAAACGAAATGTATATCATGCCGCTTAGGTGTGCCGTTGTCACCTCAACGGCGATTCCAGGCTATAAGGATTGATGAAGTGAAATTGAGATGGTTTGCCTTTTTGATTGTGTTATTAGCGGGTTGTTCTTCAAAGCATGACTATACGAACCCGCCATGGAATGCGAAAGTCCCGGTACAACGTGCGATGCAGTGGATGCCAATAAGTCAGAAAGCCGGAGCGGCCTGGGGCGTCGATCCGCAATTGATCACGGCAATTATTGCTATCGAATCGGGTGGTAACCCGAACGCGGTAAGTAAGTCGAATGCTATTGGTTTAATGCAGTTAAAAGCCTCAACCTCCGGACGTGATGTTTATCGCCGTATGGGCTGGAGTGGCGAGCCGACGACCAGCGAACTGAAAAACCCGGAGCGTAATATCTCAATGGGGGCGGCTTACCTGAATATTCTGGAAACCGGCCCGCTGGCAGGCATTGAAGATCCGAAGGTACTGCAATATGCGCTGGTGGTGTCATACGCTAACGGGGCTGGTGCGCTGCTACGGACTTTCTCATCAGATCGGAAAAAAGCGATCAGCAAAATCAATGATCTGGATGCTGATGAGTTCCTCGATCACGTAGCAAGAAATCACCCTGCACCGCAGGCTCCACGCTATATCTACAAACTTGAGCAGGCGCTGGACGCGATGTAACTCAGTCGCGCACTTTGTCCGCTTTCTCCCGGGCTTCCCGTTCGAGTGAGAATATAATCCGCTGTAATTGCCGCTCCACCGTCGGGCTGACGTTAAGAAAACGAAAGCTCAGGCGGGGAGTGGAGATAGTTTCATTTCTGCTATCAATCACTTTGCGCTCGCTGATGGTTAGTAACTGGGCGTCAAAGTGAAAAACACCCCATTGTCCCATGTTGACTTCAATCTGTGCAAAGCGCATACCTTCGTGCAATCCGGCAGGTTTTTCCGTTTCCAGTAATGCACCCATGCCACCTAGCGATAAATCACTCAGGCGAAAACGTAACGTACTGTTATCCGCCAGTTTGGTCTGACAATAATAAGGCGGATGAAGTGGGGCGGAGATGCGGAAATATCTGCGTCGTTGCACAAACCATAATGCGGGAGGGGGAGTGGTGATAAACGCCGGAAGCTGCAAATATTCACTTTGCTGTAATTGAGCAAGGGTAAATTCGATTTTGGCGCCTTGCGTTTCGGCGGTAATAGTGATTTGTCGCGCTTTAAGCACGGCATTGTTGTCTTCTTGCTGACTACCAAAATCCAGCACCAGTTTATCAGGGCTTATCGCCAGTATATTGCTGATCAACTGACCATCTGACCAACTGATACGCAGTGGTACTGCGGCTTTATGTAAATCGCGTAAAACGCCCAGGACTGCTAACGGATTTTGTTTCAGGAACTGCTCATGGTAATGACTCACGCGGAAAAACTCCTGACCGACAAACTGTCTTTGGTTTATCGGTAGGGACTAACAAAACTTAATACAAATGCGTGAATTTTTTTTACAACTTACGACTAATTCAACCGACAGTCTCCCACCATTGATCCTGTGCTTGCCTATACTTAGAGCGTTGACGTAAGCATTTCTTGCGTCCGATTCATCGAAACGAGGGCCTGAACATGGGAATTATTGCCTGGATTATTTTTGGCCTGATAGCCGGCATTATCGCCAAGCTGATCATGCCAGGGCGTGATGGTGGTGGATTTTTCCTGACCTGCATTCTCGGGATAGTCGGTGCGGTTGTCGGCGGCTGGCTGGCGACCATGTTTGGCATTGGCGGCTCCATCAGTGGTTTTAATTTACATAGCTTCCTGGTGGCGGTGGTCGGCGCTATCCTGGTGCTGGGGGTATTCCGCCTCCTGCGAAGAGAATAACGTAATCTTTCTGGCGGATAGCGGTGCAGGCATCGCTATCCGCTTTCAAATTATGTGTAAATCTCACGGTGTTTGAAAACCAGATAAAACGGCAACGTCATCCAGATAAGCAGAATGACGCTGTCGGGAGAAGAAAAGATTAAGGTGTGGGTTCTGTGACTTTTGTCGGCTGCGTTGCGGAAGCACTGGTCGGGCGCGTTACCGGAACGTTGTCACACGGTTTTTCTTTCGGGCAGATCAAATCCAACATTTTCAGCGTTACGCCGTTGGTCCAACCAAAACCATCCTGCAACGGATATTCGCCACCGCCGCCACCTGTTCCGGTGGTGCTGACATCATATTTCTCCACCAGCTTTTTCTCCCGGTCATAGGTGTGCTGAACATTGGTCAGAAAGTGCCAGCTAATGTCCATCGCCACATCTTCCTGTCCGTAGTTTTGCAATCCCTCAGTAGCGACCCATTGTAACGGTGCCCAGCCATTTGGCGCATCCCATTGCTGCCCACTTTTCACCGAGGTGGTGTTCAGTCCGCCAGGTTGCAGCAGATGCGTTCTGGTCGCCGTTGCCATTTTACTGGCGCGATCTTTCGCTGCTGCATTAACGTACAACGGGAACAGGGCGGCGGCAGTTAACTGATTACGTACTTTATGACTCTTCAGATCGTAATCGGCATACCAGCCGTGTTGATCATTCCACAAGTATTTTTCGATCCCTTTCTGACGGGCATTCGCCAGCGTTTCGTATTGGCTGGCCATCGCATTATCCCCGGCGGCTTTACTGGCGCTGGCAAGGATTTTTTCCATTTTATACATCAGGCTATTGAGATCGACCGGTACGATGCTGGTGGTGCGTAATGTACTTAACTGCTGTGGATTATCCATCCAGCGCGAGCTGAAATCCCAGCCAGATGCGGCGGCAGAACGCAGGTCACGGTAAATTTCAGTGGCAGGGCGATTTGGATTGCTTTTAGCGGTGGCGATATCTTCTACCCATGATTCCGGACGAGGTGTATCGCGGTCGTCCCAGTAGCGGTTAAGAATGGTGCCATCCTTGAGCTTTACAACGCGCTTTTCCTGTTGCCCGGCTTGCAGATTTTCAACGCCGTCCATCCAGTAAGCATATTCTTTTTGTAGTTGCGGCAGATACTGTTTCAACGCGGCGTCGCCTTCATGTTGCGCCAGTAACTCTACCATCAACGCAAAGAACGGCGGCTGTGAACGGCTTAAATAGTAGCTGCGGTTCCCGTTGGGAATGTGTCCATAAGTATCTATTTCATAACCAAAATTCGCCACCATATCCGCCACTTTATCCCAGTGACCGCTTTCGGCAAGCCCCAGCATGGTGAAGTAACTGTCCCAGTAATACACTTCCCGAAAACGGCCTCCTGGCACGACATAGGGTTTTGGCAATGGCAACAGAGAGTCCCATTTTTCGGTGCTTTCCGTTGTGCGGGTTAATACCGGCCAAAGTCCATCAATATGTTCACGCAGCGACTGTCCCTTCGGTGGGACATGCTTCTCGCCTTCTTTTGGCAGAGTGAAATTAACTTTCACAAAGTGCCGTAAATCAAACCCGCTCTGGTTCTGCTGCATCCGGTAGTCAGCGAGGATCATTAGCGGGTCGCTGTTGGGCACGGCATCGGCAAAGGTTTTTTGATCAGGAAAAAGTTTGGCGTTTTGCACATCGTCAAACAACGGCCCCAACAAAATATCAGGCGATTGTGGTGTGACAGCGATTTCTTCCGCTTGTGCCGATAGCGTGGCAAAACACAATAAAACGGTGGTGGGAATTAACGCCATTCTTTGCAGGTGACGAGGGACACGTGGTTTCATCAATCATTCTCCTTTGGCGATACCGAACAAAACGGTAATCAAGTATCAGAAAACCTTAGTTCAGGATCGCGGCAACTGCATGATTGAAATCTCATTCTGCGAAGTGTCAGGCATATGGAAGGTGTAATTAAAGGCATAAATAGTGTTGCAATATATTCACAAA
This sequence comes from Escherichia sp. 93.0816, assembly GCF_013368855.2. NCBI lineage: Bacteria > Pseudomonadati > Pseudomonadota > Gammaproteobacteria > Enterobacterales > Enterobacteriaceae > Escherichia > Escherichia sp. 93.0816. Next base: position 100,861 of record NZ_JABWNC020000005.1, read on the forward strand.
ATATATGTTGTTTATTAAATGGGCAGTAACTTTTGCTGTGCGATCACAGAAGAAAAAAATCATAAGAATTTAATGAAAAAACATAATAGACCGACCAAAAACTTCCGTGAAGAATTGCGCCAGTGAAAGGTATTTCGTGAAGTAAATTTATAGATAAGGATAAAACATGTCTAATGTGGAAAAATTGCCAATAAAAGAAAAAATAGGCTATAGCCTGGGTGATGCCGCCAGCCATATCGTCTTTGATTCTTCTGTTGCCATCCTCGCTTATTTCTATACCGATATTTATGGTCTGCCGCCAGCCGTAATGGGAACCATGTTTTTACTGGTGCGTCTACTGGATGCAATTACCGATCCGATTATGGGGGCAATCGCCGATGCAACCTCATCTCGTTGGGGGCGTTTCCGCCCGTGGCTGTTGGCCATCTGTGTACCGTTTGCGGTCAGTTGCGTGCTGGTTTACTCCATTCCTGATTTCTCTGACAGCGGTAAGGTTGTCTATGCGGTTGCCGCCTATATATTTATGACATTAATGTATACGGCCATTAATATCCCTTACTGCTCATTGGGCGCGGCGTTGACGTCCGATCCGCGTGAAAACCTGTCACTGCAATCCTGGCGTTTTGCCATCACGCCTATTGGTGGTGCGTTAGGTACTGCATTTATCCTGCCTGTCGCTGACTTCCTCTCTCCTGGGGACCGGGCTACTGGTATCCAGATTGCGATGGCGGTGTTTGGCGTTATTGGCTGCATTATGTTCTTAATTTGTTTCCTGACTACCAAAGAGCGTGTACAACCTATTCAGGAAGAAAATCTGAATATCGCGCGCGATTTGAAGATTCTTTTTAAGAATGATCAGTGGCGCATTCTCTCTGTTTATAATTTTATGATGCTGGTGGCGGTGGTTATCCGTGGCGGTGCGGTTGTTTATTATGTTAATACCGTTTTAAATAAAGGTTCAGATATTCTTACGTGGTTTATGCTCGGCGGAATGTTTGCTTCTATGTTAGGTTCTGTACTGGCGAAACCATTTGGCACTCGCTTTTGTAAAATTAAACTTTCATTCTGGGTTAATATTATTAACGCAGCGTTGGGCGTGCTCTGTTATTTCCTGCCGGTGGAATACTGGGTTATTCCATTACTGGCTCATCTGGCAATTCAGATTATTCAGGGCGGAAATGGCGCGCTCCAGTGGTCAATGATTACCGATGCGAATAACTATGGTGAATGGAAAACGCGTCGGCGTATTACGGGGATGAACGTTGCTGCGAATATTTTTGTCATCAAACTGGGCGTTGCAGTAGGTGGGGCGGTGATTGGTTGGGTACTGGCTTATTATGGTTATGCAACCAGTAGCACAACTCAATCCGCTAATTCAGTACAGGGCGTAGTGTTACTGTTTACCCTTCTGCCGGCATTCTTCTACTTCCTGACAGCTATTTCTATTAAGTTTTATCTGTTGAATGAAGCGAAAATGAACAAAGTAGTACAGGATTTACAACATGGTCAGTACGCTGGCTAATAGCGTACGGCTTTTTCGGATGGCATCGTAGCGATGCCATCCGAACACTGTTTTAGCCATCATGGCTAAAACGTTGGGTTTTAACGTCCAGAGTTAACGTCTCTTCAGGTTGTACCGCGTACAGTTTTTCCCCCTGCAGGCAAACCCAGCCAATACCCAGTTCACGGGCAATTAAGGCGCTGTGGGATACCGGACTTCCGGCACTAAGGCAGATGCCTTTAACGACCGTCGGGTCCAGTTGCAGCACGGTGGAGGGGTAAATGTTCTCAGCCAGCAAAATGGTCGGTGCACTAAATTGCGGTAGTTCTTCTTTTGTCTGTGTCAGATGGAGCAGGGTGCGATGCAGAAGATCATCCACATCGATATAGCGCGCCTGCAGATATTCATCATCAATCTGCTGATATTGTTGGCTAAGTTCTTTAAGAACCTGCTGCCAGGCATACTCTGCGGTGCAATGTTCATGCTGAAGAAGTTCGCTTGCTGCCGCCAGCAGTTCAGGATCATCTAACAGAGTATGGTGACCGGAAAAGATCGCGGCGATATCGTTAAGCCCGCTTGCTTCTGCCTTTGCCGTTAACGTCATCAGATCTAACAACGTAAAGTCAATTGCCTGGCGTAATCGTTCCTGTTCGTGTTCCACCGTCAGGATTGATTTCGCCTGTACTGTGCATAAAACCGGTTGATAATAAAAGGCTTTACCCGTGACAGGAGTAACCTGGCGCAGAGTTTGTGGCGCAATATCTTCTGTTTCACCAAAGTTATCTTCAGCCAACTGGCGGAAAGCAGCCAGCGCCTCTTCAGCTTCTGGCCCTTTCACGATCAGGCGCAGAGTATCGTTATAGCGGACTTGTAATAGCGCAATCTGGTTAATACTTTCCGGCGTGACGCATTTGCCGTTTTTCTCCAGCAACATATCTGCATTAAATACCGATAAGGTATAGACCAGTCGAGAGGCCGGGCGCACGTGGAGGCCGTTACGGTTTTTAATCACCACAGCGAGGGAACGGGCTTCTTCATCGTGTGGCGGGCATGTGTCAGATATCTCCGTGGCGGATGACGGTAAACCCAGTTGTTCGCGTTTGGCTTCCAGCGCAGACATAGCATCATGAATAACTTTGTCGATACCTGCACCCGATGCCGCGCTAACCGTTGCCGCCAGAGTTCCTTCGACCAATGGTGCTGCACACAAACGTACTTTTGCGGCGATCTCTGGCGCCAGCAATTCCAGAGCGGTTTCTGCACTTAATAACGCGCTTCCCATGTCCATCATAACCAGCACATGGTCGGCATCAGCAACGGATTCGATGGCTTCCATCACTTTGACGGCATCAGTACCAATGGGATTTTGCGGGTCATCAACCCCTGCGGCAATGGCGATTTTACAGCTATCGCTCATTAACATCTGACGGGCTAATTCACCGACACCTTCACCCAGCCGGGCGCTATGTGAAACTATGACCAGGTTTACCATCACCAATTCCTTACTCTTTCGCGGCTAACGCCAGCATTTGCATCATAAACATCACTGAGGTCGCGCCAGGATCCTGGTGACCAATACTGCGTTCACCGAGATAACTGGCACGACCTTTGCGTGCTTGCATCGTAATTGTGCTTTGTGCAGCGGATTCAGCCACTCCGCTGGCTGCGTCGAGCGCCGCCGGAACAGAGAGATTTTGCTCGCTGGACTGGCGTAACGACTCAACCACTGGTTTCCAGACATCGCACATGGTTTTATCGCCAGGTTCGGCTTTCCCCCGACTGATTACGCCGTCCACACCATCGCGGAACATCTGATAAAGCTCTTCCAGCGTCAGGCTTTGGCGCGCCTGAGTCGCCTGCGCGGCGCGAATAAAGAATGTACCGAATAGCGGACCACTGGCTCCACCGACGCTGGAAAGCAGCGTCATACCGGTATTTTTGAGGATGAAACCAATATCCTTGTCCTCAATGGCGGGGAGTTTTTCCACCACTTTGCTAAATCCGCGATTCATATTTAGCCCGTGGTCAGCGTCGCCAATTTCACGATCCAGTCCGGTAAGATAATCGCTCTCTTTGCTGAAGATTTCCCCACAGCGAGTAAGCCAGTTAACAATTTGAGTTCTGCTCAGTGACATCGTTATCTCCTTATTTTCCCCAGTTCAGCGCCGGGGTGTGGACTGGGGCATCCCATAACGCCAACGTTTCGTCATCAACCTTCAGTAAGGTGATGGAAAAACCGGTCATATCCAGTGAAGTGCAATACGCGCCGATTAAATTACGTTCGATAGTCAGCCCCGCTTGCAGACAACGCGTAGTCAGACGGTTATAGACGCCGTAAAGCTCAGAAAGTGGCGTGGCGCCGAGATTGTTGACCAGCGCAATCACCCGATCGCCAGATTGTAGCGGCTGTTTGGTTTGTATCTCTTCCTGCCAGTTTCCTTGTTGATAATTCCAGAAGCGCAGTGTGCGATGGTATGTGCCATTTTCCAGCAGCGTGTCGAACATTTCATCGACGGTTTGATCAAGAGAAGAGAAGGGGCGACGATCGATACCCGGCTCGCCATGAATACCGACGCCAAACTCCATCTCATTATTTGCCAGCGTAAATGAGGGTTTGCCAGCGGCTGGAACGGTACAGGCACCGAGAGCGATACCAATTGAGTGACCCTGATTATTCAGCTTACGCCCCAGTTCCGCACAGGCGTCCAGTGAGTCGCCACGTTCCGCCGCCGCACCCACAAGTTTTTCTATTAATACCGTGTTGGCAACACCGCGCCGCCCGGCGGTATAAAGACTGTCTTTCACCGCGACGTCGTCATCAATGACCACCGTGGTCACTTTTACGCCACTGTCGTGGAGTAATTCGGTTGCTGTTTCGAAGTTAAGAATATCGCCGGTGTAATTTTTGATGATCAGCAGTACGCCTTCGCCGCCATCAATCTGCATGGCGCATTCAAAGATTTTATCGGGGGTCGGTGAAGTGAAAATTTCGCCCGGACAGGCCCCCGAAAGCATCCCCTGACCGATATAACCGCAGTGCATCGGTTCGTGTCCGCTGCCGCCGCCTGACAGCAGGGCGACTTTTCCGGCAACCGGTGCATCAGCTCGTGTGACGTACAGCGGATCCTGATGCAATGTCAGCGAAGGATGCGCTTTCGCCAGCCCTGCCAGTTGTTCGTTCAGTACGTCTTGCACATCATTGATCAATTTTTTCATTATTTTGCTCCAGCAATTATCGTAGGGCATGGATGATGTTCAACGACACGGCGACCACTGACTGCCGATGAATCCATTGTGCATCAGACTTAGGAAAAGAAAATTCATACAAATTATGTTTCATGGTGAAACATATGTTTTAATAAATGTTCCATAATGGAACATAGGAATGTCCTGATACTTAAAATTGCGAGTCAGAACACCTTTTGCCAGAAGCGAGTGGAATATGAGAGGCGGTTTTCACAACGATGACCAGGCTAACTCTCCCTGGATTGCAGCATCCTGGGAGCGATGCCGCAAACTGATGAAACGGGAGTCGTGGAGCGTACCGCACCAGGCCCAGGGCGTGACATTTGCTACTATCTGTCGGCGTAAAAAGGCGATGCTGACACTTGGTCAGGCGGCGCTGGAAGATGCCCTGGAATATATGGCGCCACGAGCGTGCGTTTTGCTTATTCTCGATGAAACTGCCTGCATCCTTAGCCGTTATGGTGATCCGCAGACTATGGAGCAGCTTAGTGCGTTGGGATTTTATGACGGCACTTATTGCGCCGAAGGAATCATCGGTACTTGTGCGTTATCGTTAGCGGCTATCTCTGGTCAGGCGGTGAAAACGATAGCCGATCAACATTTTAAACAGGCGCTCTGGAAATGGGCATTTTGTGCAACGCCGCTGTTTGACAGCAAGGGGCGATTGACGGGGACGATAGCCCTGGCGTGTCCGGCGGAACAATCGACAGCAGCCGATTTGCCGTTGACGCTGGCAATTGCTCGCGAGGTGGGAAACTTACTGCTAACGGACAGTTTGCTGGCTGAAACTAATCGGCATTTAAATCAGCTTAACGCCCTGTTAGAAAGTATGGACGATGGCGTGATTAGCTGGGATGAGCAGGGTAATCTGCAATTTATCAATGCTCAGGCGGCGCGTGTTTTACGTCTGGATGTGACGGCAAGTCAGGGAAGAGCAATCACGGAACTGTTAACGTTACCCGCCGTGTTGCAACAGGCAATAAAACAGGCACATCCGCTCAAACATGTGGAAGCGACCTTTGAAAGTCAGCACCAGTTTATTGATACGGTCATTACCCTTAAACCGATAATTGAAGCTCAGGGAACCAGCTTTATTCTGCTGCTGCATCCGGTGGAACAGATGCGGCAATTGATGACCAGTCAATTAGGCAAAGTTAGTCATACTTTTGCTCATATGCCACAGGATGATCCGCAAACCCGCCGCTTGATTCATTTTGGTCGTCAGGCGGCGCGCAGCAGTTTTCCGGTGTTACTTTGTGGAGAAGAAGGCGTTGGTAAAGCCCTGTTAAGTCAGGCGATTCATAATGAAAGCGAACGCGCCGCAGGTCCCTATATCGCCGTCAATTGCGAGTTATATGGTGATGCGACGCTGGTGGAAGAATTTATTGGCGGCGATCGCACGGAGAATAAAAATGGCCGTCTGAGTCGTCTGGAACTGGCACACGGCGGCACGCTGTTTCTCGAAAAGATTGAGTATCTGGCGGTGGAGTTACAGTCAGCATTGCTTCAGGTCATCAAGCAGGGCGTTATCACGCGGTTGGATGCGCGGCGTTTAATCCCGATTGATGTCAAAGTGATTGCCACAACGACCGCAGATCTGGCAATGCTGGTGGAACAAAATCGCTTTAGTCGGCAGCTTTATTACGCGCTCCATGCATTTGAAATTACCATCCCGCCTCTGCGTATGCGGCGCGGCAGTATTCCGGCGCTGGTGAATAATAAATTGCGTAATCTCGAAAAACGCTTCTCAACCCGTTTGAAGATTGATGATGATGCGCTTGCTCGTTTGGTCTCCTGCGCATGGCCCGGTAATGATTTTGAACTGTATAGCGTCATTGAGAACCTTGCCCTGAGCAGCGACAACGGGCGTATTCGCGTCAGTAATTTGCCTGAACATCTGTTTACCGAACAGGCGACAGAAGATATCAGCGCCACGCGTCTTTCCACCAGTCTGTCATTTGCGGAAGTCGAAAAAGAAGCGATTATTAACGCCGCCCAGGTGACTGACGGACGTATTCTGGAAATGTCGGCGTTACTTGGAATTGGTCGCACCACGCTGTGGCGAAAAATGAAACAACATGGCATTGATGCGGGGCAGTTTAAGCGCCGGGGATAGCGGGAGTATGCACTCTCCCGCGTATGACTTGCTAATTAATAGCGACCATGACTGCCATGATTTGGCCCACCATTTGAGGGTGGCATTGGCTTACCGGAAGCCGCAGGACCACGCGGGCCATCGCTGTGGCGGTGATGATGGTGAGGAACGCAAGCACTTAACAGGCTCGCAAAGACAATTGCTAACAGGCTGAAGATAAATGTTTTTTTCATGACAAACTCTTGAACGGTTAATGCACTGTGATTGTTATCACATAAAGACCGCATTGTTAATATTGCCAGGAGTCTGATTATGAGTTTTGGTAACTCAGAATTGAAAGAAGCAGCGTAGCAGGCGTAAAAAAGCCATTATGTGCGATTCACATAATGGCTCATTATTAACCGTCAGGGGATTTAAACGTTAAACAGGAAGTTCATCACATCGCCATCTTTAACGATGTAATCTTTACCTTCTGCACGCATTTTTCCTGCTTCTTTCGCGCCTTGTTCACCTTTGTAAGTGATGAAATCTTCAAACGCGATGGTTTGTGCACGGATAAAGCCTTTTTCAAAATCAGTGTGGATTTTGCCAGCAGCCTGCGGCGCGGTTGCACCAACCGGAATGGTCCATGCGCGCACTTCTTTCACCCCAGCGGTGAAGTAAGTTTGCAGGTTCAGCAGTTTATAACCGGCACGGATCACACGGTTCAGACCCGGCTCTTCCAGTCCCAGTTCCTGCATAAATTCGTCACGTTCTTCGTCGTCCAGTTCGGCAATGTCGGCTTCAACAGCAGCACAAACCGGAACGACAACAGAACCTTCTTTCGCCGCGATTTCACGCACCTGGTCCAGATACGGGTTGTTTTCAAAACCATCTTCGTTGACGTTAGCGATGTACATCGTCGGTTTCAACGTCAGGAAGCTCAGGTAACGAATAGCTGCTTTTTCTTCTGCGCTTAAATCCAGCGCGCGCAGCATACCTGCGTTTTCCAGTTGGGGCAGGCATTTTTCCAGTACCGCCAGCTCGGCTTTCGCGTCTTTATCGCCACCTTTGGCTTTTTTCTGTACGCGGTGAATCGCACGTTCACAGGTGTCGAGATCCGCCAGAGCAAGCTCGGTATTGATAACGTCAATATCGTCTGCCGGGTTAACTTTGCCGGAAACGTGAATGATGTTGTCATTTTCAAAGCAGCGAACAACGTGACCGATCGCTTCGGTTTCACGAATGTTGGTCAGGAACTGGTTACCCAGACCTTCGCCTTTCGACGCGCCTTTTACCAGGCCAGCGATATCGACAAACTCCATGGTCGTGGGAAGCGTACGCTGCGGTTTTACGATTTCAGCCAGTTGATCCAGACGCGGATCGGGCATTGGCACAACGCCTGTGTTCGGCTCGATGGTGCAGAATGGAAAGTTGGCCGCTTCAATACCGGCTTTGGTCAGCGCGTTGAACAGGGTAGATTTCCCGACGTTGGGCAAACCGACGATACCGCATTTGAATCCCATGATTTAAATCACCTTAATATCTTAATAATCAACCTGTTATCGTAAACAGATTGTAGAAATGGAAATAACTTTGCCTATTATACACGGCACGCGGCAAAAATGCCGCAGACAACGACTTATTGCGCTTTAAAGGCGTGCAATCGGTTCGTTGCTTTGGTCAAGCCATCTGTAAACCACATTTCAGTACAACGTGCCGCTTCGTCGATGGCTTCATCAATTAACTTCTGTTCACTAACAGGAGGTTTGCCTAACACAAACCCGACAACTTTGTTTTTATCGCCCGGATGACCGATTCCAATGCGTAAACGGTGAAAGTTAGGGTTATTACCCAATTTACTGATAATGTCTTTCAGTCCATTGTGACCACCATGGCCGCCGCCCAACTTAAATTTGGCGACGCCAGGGGGCAGATCCAGTTCGTCGTGGGCGACCAGAATTTCGTCCGGGTTAATGCGGAAAAAACTGGCCATCGCCGCGACGGCTTTGCCGCTGAGATTCATAAATGTGGTCGGGACTAACAGGCGGACATCTTCGCCTCCAAGGGTAACTCGCGAGGTATAACCAAAGAATTTAGCTTCTTCGCGCAAGGGAGCGCGCAAACGCTCCGCCAGTAAGTCAACGAACCAGGCGCCAGCATTGTGTCGCGTTGCGGCGTATTCAGCGCCGGGGTTCGCCAGGCCGACAATCAATTTAATCGTCACGTTTTTTGTCCTGAGTGAGTGCATAACTGGCGCGTAGTTTACTGGTTGTGGCCTCGCTTGACAAAAAACAGCACCTTATACGCAGACAACACAATAATTGCTTCTGCGAACTATTAGAAAGTCAGGGGGTTCAGGCGGTTATTTGTAAAGTTTTGTTGAAATAAGGGTTGTAATTGTGATCACGCCCGCACATAACCTACAGGGTGTTGTCTATACTTTACACATAAGGAAGAGGGGTATTCCCTGTTACAACCCAGAAAGTTCCGGAGGTGACATATGAAACGCAAAAACGCTTCGTTACTCGGTAACGTGCTCATGGGGTTGGGTCTGGTGGTCATGGTGGTCGGCGTGGGGTATTCAATCCTCAACCAGTTACCACAGTTTAATATGCCCCAGTATTTCGCACATGGTGCAGTGCTGAGTATTTTCGTCGGTGCCATTCTCTGGCTGGCGGGTGCCCGTGTTGGCGGGCATGAACAGGTGTGTGACCGTTACTGGTGGGTTCGCCACTATGACAAACGTTGTCGCCGTAACGATAATCGTCGTCATAGCTAACGCATAATGTAGTTTGCTGACCAGTCAGTTTGCGCTGACTGGTCAATTTAATGCCTTTCTTACAGATCAGCCATTGCTGCGCTGCGATTCGGGAAGAACGCCAGGCGTCCAGGGATCGGTTGAATACCAGAACGAGCCATGGTGCGCAGTGGCTGGAATTCCACGTTACACACCCGCAGTTCACACCCTTCAGGCAGGCGCTTCACAAAACGCTGGAACGCATCAAGGCCACCGGCATCAAGCACCGGAACTGCATCCCACTTCAGAATAACAATTCGTTTGCCTTCCAGACGCGATTCAAGATCGGTGAATAAGCCTTCAGCCGCAGCGAAAAACAGCGGACCAATAACTCTCAGAACCAGTACATCGTCAGGAACATCTACCGCCACAGGTGCCAGACGAGTCATACGGGCGATGCGACGCATAAACAGCAGTGATGCCAGTACGATACCCACACTGATGGCAATAACCATATCAAACAGCACGGTCAGCGACATGCAAAGCAGCATGACGATGATGTCATCTTTCGGCGCATGGCGCAGCAAGTCGACCACTTTGTGTGCTTCACTCATGTTCCATGCCACCATCAACAGCAGGGCAGCCATGGCGGAAAGCGGCAGCCAGGAGAGCAGCGGTGCCAGTACCAGCAGGGCGAGAATAACCAGAATCGAGTGAATCACCGCCGAGATGGGCGAGGTTGCACCGGCACGGACGTTAGCGGCAGAACGCGCGATCGCGGCTGTAGCGGTAATACCACCAAAGAATGGGGCAATGATATTCCCCAGACCCTGACCGACCAGCTCGCTGTTCGCTTTGTGTTTAGTCCCGGTCATACCATCCAGTACCACAGCGCAGAGCAGAGATTCGATTGCGCCGAGCATTGCCATTGAGAATGCCGCAGGCAGCAGTGTGCGTATGGAGTCCCAGGTCAGCGTGAATTCTGAATTAGGTAGATCCCACGGCAGTACCAGTTGCGGCAGCAGTTGCGGAATACCATTACCCTGAGATCCATCGGCGAGGACGTAGTGGAATTGCGAGCCGATGGTAGCAACGTGTCCACCGAGCAGGTTAACAATGCCCATCACCGCACAACCAGCCAGCAAGGCCGGAAGATGACCAGGTAAACGAATGCCCAGACGCGGCCAGAAAACCAGAATGCCAAGCGTCACAATGCCAATGGCAGCATCACCCACATTAATGGTGGGCAGCGCCATAAATAATGCGCCGACTTTTTGCAGATAATGTTCCGGGACATGTGCCATTTGCAGACCGAGAAAATCTTTAATCTGCATCGTACCGATGGTGATCCCGATACCCGAAGTGAAGCCTAAGGTAACGGAAACCGGGATATACTCAATCAGGCGCCCGAAGCGCGCCAGCCCCATCAGGATCAAAAAGATCCCCGACAACAACGTCGCAACCAGCAGGCCTGCCAGTCCAAACTGTTGCGAAACAGGATAGAGAATTACCACAAATGCCGCAGTCGGACCGGAAACGCTAAAACGCGACCCACCCGTCAGAGCAATGACAATCCCTGCAACAGCAGCGGTATATAAACCGTACTGCGGAGCTACACCACTACCAATTGCCAACGCCATCGCCAGCGGAATAGCAATAATCCCGACGGTAATCCCGGCAATCAGGTCACGGGTAAACCGTGCGGCAGTGTATTTTTCTTTCCAGCAAGCGTCGATCAGAGCGCGGAAAGGCATCACATGTGAGAAGAATATTTTGTTCACAATAATGTTTCATCCGTGAGCGCATCATCTGTCAACTAAATGGCAGGTGAAGGAGGCATAGGTCATACAAATGGATATTACAGACAAAAAAACCCGCCGCAGCGGGTCTTTGAGCCGGGTTCGATTAATGTTCGAACATAGCAGAGATCGATTCTTCGTTGCTGATACGACGAATCGCTTCGGCCAGCATACCTGACAGGGTCAGAGTACGCACGTTCGGCAGTGATTTGATTTCATCGCTCAGCGGAATGGTATCGCAGACAACGACTTCATCAATTACAGAGTTACGCAGGTTGTTCGCCGCGTTGCCAGAGAAGATCGGGTGAGTCGCGTACGCAAATACACGTTTAGCACCACGTTCTTTCAGAGCTTCAGCAGCTTTACACAGCGTACCGCCAGTGTCGATCATATCATCGACCAGTACGCAGTCACGACCTGCAACGTCACCGATGATATGCATCACCTGGGAAACGTTCGCACGCGGACGACGTTTATCGATGATTGCCATATCGGTATCGTTCAGCAGCTTAGCGATAGCGCGGGCACGCACAACGCCGCCGATGTCCGGGGAAACCACAATCGGGTTATCCAGATTCAGCTGCAGCATGTCTTCCAGCAGGATCGGGCTACCAAATACGTTATCAACCGGAACGTCGAAGAAACCCTGAATCTGTTCAGCGTGCAGATCCACTGTCAGCACACGGTCAACACCGACGCTGGAGAGGAAATCTGCAACCACTTTCGCAGTGATTGGCACACGAGCGGAACGGACGCGACGGTCCTGGCGCGCATAACCAAAGTAGGGGATAACAGCGGTGATACGACCTGCGGAAGCACGACGCAGGGCATCAACCATAACGACTAATTCCATCAGGTTGTCGTTAGTAGGGGCACAAGTGGACTGGATGATGAAAATATCACCACCGCGTACATTTTCATTGATTTGTACGCTGACTTCGCCGTCGCTAAAGCGACCTACAGCGGCGTCGCCGAGTGAAGTGTACAGGCGGTTGGCAATACGTTGTGCTAGTTCCGGGGTGGCGTTACCAGCAAAAAGCTTCATATCAGGCACGAGAAGAACCTCAGGCATGCGTCCATTGGTGGAAAGAATCTGCCGAAAACTGTGCGGGCCAGGCAATATTCTTTCCAGGCGGTGTATTAAAGAGCGCGATGCAACGTCTGGAACAAGGTGACGTTGTCACCGAAACTCAGCTTGCCCGGCTTAAAGCATGGCTCTGTGCAATGGGGAAAGATTAACACCTTTCGCCACAAAGCCATTGAGCCATTCCGGGGCTTGCTCTAGCACCTGGCGGGCTTCAGACTCTGTATCAAATTCAGCAAAGACACAGGCCCCTGTCCCAGTCAGGCGCGACGGGGCGTATTCTAACAGCCAGGAAAGCACCGCATCAACCTCGCGAAAACGTTTTCTTGCGATAACCTCGCAATCATTGCCGAATTCACATTTTAGCAACGTATCAATTGACCTTTTTGGCGTATTGCGCGGGAGTTCGGGATCTTTAAAAATCACCGGTGTCGGAATACTTACACCAGGGTGCGCCACCAGATACCATTTCTCTGGCGGATTCACTGGCGTTAATATTTCACCCACTCCCTCAGCAAAAGCGGCATGACCACGGACAAATACAGGAACATCTGCGCCCAGCGTCAGACCCATTTCCTCTAGCTCATCGATGCTCAGGCCGCATTGCCAGAGATGATTCAGCGCCACCAGAACAGTCGCGGCATTCGATGAACCACCGCCGAGACCGCCGCCCATCGGCAAACGCTTGTCAATGCTGATATCTGCACCGCTTCTCGCCGGAAGACGCCCGCTGTTTGCCGCTGTTTTCATCAACAACCGTGCTGCGCGAACGATCAGATTATCTTCGTGTTCCACGCCTTCAACGGGTGTTAACAGGCGAATATCCCCATCGTCACGAAGTTCAATGCTGATGGTGTCGCCGTAATCAAGAAACTGAAACAGCGTTTGCAGCGTGTGGTAACCGTCCGCACGCTGACCGGTAATGTATAAGAACAGATTAAGTTTTGCCGGAGAGGGCCACTGTGTCCGCATTATTTCACTATCCAGTTATCCATTTTTAACTTGATGCGCTGACCACCGTCGGTGAGTTCCATATTGGCTGGCATCGCAGGTTGCGTTTTGGTGTCATAACCACCGTATACGACTTTCCAGTTTTTGCCGTTCTGGCTGTAGGTGATTTCGCTCAGGCGGTACTGTTCGTCCAGTTTGTAGTCGGTCGCATCACCAGGCAAACCTAAAATCCACTGACGCAAGCTGTTGAGCGGAATCGGCATTCCTGTCAATTTGCCAATCATCTCTTCGGCGTCATCGGCGGTGTAACGCTGACCTTTGTTATCTACCAGCTGCACGTTACCCGGCTGAGCATTCAGCTCCAGTTCGGTGCTTCCCAATGGGTTAGTCAGCAGCAGACGGTAGCGATCCTGGCCAGTTTGCTGCCAGAAGAAGCGGGCATACACTTTCTGCTGGTCGGAAATATACGCAAATGCACCGCGTGTCTGATACTGATTGAGGTTACGAACGTCTTGCTGATGCTGACGCCACTGCGGGGAATCCGGGCTTTTGCCGGGGCCTTTTGGCGTGGTAACGGAACAGGCAGTGAGCACGAGGGCAGCCAGCGGTAGCAGGCGAATAAAGCGAAAATCGGGCAGGGGCATAGTGATGACAAGTCCTTGAGATACGTTGCAGTTATAACCCTTAATGCTAGCGTTACCGTCCGCTATCGTCTATGTTCAAGTTGTCTTAATTGCCAGAATCTAACGGCTTTTGGCAATTACTCCAAAAGGGGGCGCTCTCTTTTATTGATCCCACGCATCCTGTATGATGCGAGCAGACTAACCATATCAACGTTGGTATTATTTCCCGCAGACATGACCCTTTTAGCACTCGGTATTAACCATAAAACGGCACCTGTATCGCTACGAGAACGTGTATCGTTTTCGCCGGACAAGCTCGATCAGGCGCTTGACAGCCTGCTCGCGCAGCCGATGGTGCAGGGCGGCGTGGTGCTGTCGACGTGTAACCGCACGGAACTTTATCTTAGCGTTGAAGAGCAGGATAACCTGCAAGAGGCGCTCATTCGCTGGTTGTGCGATTACCACAATCTCAACGAAGAAGATCTGCGTAATAGCCTCTACTGGCATCAGGATAACGACGCGGTCAGCCATCTGATGCGTGTTGCCAGCGGGCTTGATTCACTCGTCCTTGGTGAGCCGCAAATCCTCGGTCAGGTGAAAAAAGCATTTGCTGATTCGCAAAAAGGCCATATGAAGGCGAGCGAGCTGGAACGCATGTTCCAGAAATCTTTCTCTGTAGCAAAACGCGTCCGCACTGAAACGGATATTGGCGCCAGTGCCGTATCTGTCGCTTTTGCGGCTTGTACGCTGGCGCGGCAGATCTTTGAATCGCTCTCAACGGTAACGGTTTTGCTGGTTGGTGCGGGTGAAACCATCGAGCTGGTGGCGCGTCACCTGCGCGAACACAAAGTTCAGAAGATGATTATCGCCAATCGTACTCGTGAACGTGCCCAAATTCTGGCAGATGAAGTCGGTGCGGAAGTGATTGCATTGAGCGATATCGACGAACGTCTGCGTGAAGCCGATATCATCATTAGTTCCACTGCAAGCCCGTTACCGATCATCGGTAAAGGTATGGTGGAGCGCGCATTAAAAAGCCGTCGCAACCAACCGATGCTGTTGGTGGATATTGCCGTTCCGCGCGATGTTGAGCCGGAAGTCGGCAAACTGGCGAATGCTTATCTTTATAGCGTTGACGATCTGCAAAGCATTATTTCGCATAACCTGGCGCAGCGTAAAGCTGCAGCAGTTGAGGCGGAAACTATCGTCGCTCAGGAAACCAGCGAGTTTATGTCCTGGTTACGCGCACAAAGCGCCAGCGAAACCATTCGCGAGTATCGCAGTCAGGCAGAGCAGGTTCGCGATGAGTTAACCGCCAAAGCGTTAGCAGCCCTTGAGCAGGGCGGAGACGCGCAAGCCATTATGCAGGATCTGGCATGGAAACTGACTAACCGCCTGATCCATGCGCCAACGAAATCACTTCAACAGGCCGCCCGTGACGGGGATAACGAACGCCTGAATATTCTGCGCGACAGCCTCGGGCTGGAGTAGCAGTACATCATTTTCTTTTTTACAGGGTGCATTTACGCCTATGAAGCCTTCTATCGTTGCCAAACTGGAAGCCCTGCATGAACGCCATGAAGAAGTTCAGGCGCTGCTGGGTGATGCGCAAACCATCGCTGACCAGGAACGTTTTCGCGCATTATCTCGTGAATATGCGCAGTTAAGTGATGTTTCGCGCTGTTTCACCGACTGGCAACAGGTTCAGGAAGATATCGAAACCGCACAGATGATGCTCGACGATCCTGAAATGCGTGAAATGGCGCAGGATGAACTGCGCGAAGCTAAAGAAAAAAGCGAGCAACTGGAACAACAACTTCAGGTTCTCTTGCTGCCAAAAGATCCTGATGACGAACGCAACGCCTTCCTCGAAGTGCGTGCCGGAACCGGTGGTGATGAAGCCGCATTATTTGCCGGCGATCTGTTCCGTATGTACAGCCGTTACGCAGAAGCCCGTCGCTGGCGCGTGGAAATCATGAGCGCCAGCGAGGGCGAGCATGGTGGCTATAAAGAAATCATCGCCAAAATCAGCGGTGACGGCGTGTATGGGCGCCTGAAATTTGAATCCGGCGGTCATCGCGTACAGCGTGTTCCGGCCACTGAATCTCAGGGGCGTATTCATACTTCTGCTTGTACCGTTGCTGTAATGCCAGAACTGCCTGACGCGGAACTGCCGGATATCAACCCGGCAGATTTGCGCATTGATACTTTCCGCTCTTCAGGGGCAGGCGGGCAGCACGTTAACACCACCGATTCGGCAATCCGTATTACTCACTTACCAACCGGTATTGTTGTTGAATGTCAGGATGAACGTTCACAACATAAAAACAAAGCTAAAGCTCTTTCTGTACTTGGTGCTCGCATCCACGCAGCAGAAATGGCAAAACGCCAGCAGGCGGAGGCGTCTACCCGTCGTAACCTGCTGGGCAGTGGCGATCGCAGCGACCGTAACCGTACCTACAATTTCCCGCAGGGGCGCGTCACCGACCACCGTATCAACCTGACGCTCTACCGTCTGGATGAAGTGATGGAAGGGAAGCTGGATATGCTGATTGAGCCAATTGTCCAGGAACATCAGGCTGACCAACTGGCGGCGTTGTCCGAGCAAGAATAATGGAATATCAACACTGGTTGCGTGACGCAATAACCCAACTTCAGGCGAGCGAAAGTCCGCGTCGCGATGCTGAAATCTTGCTGGAGCATGTTACCGGCAAGGGGCGTACCTTCATTCTCGCTTTTGGCGAAACACTGCTGACGGATGCGCAGTGTGAGCAACTTGACGCACTGCTGGCGCGTCGTCGTGCGGGTGAACCTATTGCTCATTTAACCGGTGTGCGTGAATTCTGGTCGTTGCCGTTATTTGTTTCGCCAGCGACCTTAATTCCCCGTCCTGACACCGAATGTCTGGTGGAACAGGCTCTGGCGCGGTTGCCTGAACAGTCTTGTCGTATTCTCGATCTCGGTACGGGCACCGGGGCAATTGCGCTGGCGCTGGCCAGCGAGCGCCCAGATTGTGAGGTAACCGCTGTTGACCGAATGCCGGATGCCGTTGCCCTTGCGAAGCGTAATGCGCAGCATCTGGCGATTAAAAACATCCATATCCTGCAAAGCGACTGGTTTAGTGCGCTTGGCGAGCAGCAGTTTGCGATGATTGTCAGCAATCCGCCATATATCGACGAGCAGGATCCCCATCTTCAACAAGGCGATGTCCGCTTTGAGCCGCTGTCGGCGTTGGTTGCGGCAGACAGCGGTATGGCGGATATTGTTCACATCATCGAAAAGTCTCGTAACGCACTGATATCCGGAGGATATCTGCTTCTTGAGCATGGCTGGCAGCAGGGCGAAGTGGTTCGACAGGCATTTATGCAGGCGGGTTATCGTGATGTCGAAACCTGCCGGGATTACGGTGATAACGAGCGCGTGACGCTTGGTCGCTATTATCGATGACAAGTTTTACTACGCTGCTTAGCGTTCATCTCATTAGCATCGCGCTTTCTGTTGGGCTATTAACCTTACGTTTCTGGCTACGTTATCATGAGCATCCTCAGGCATTTGCTCGCTGGACGCGCATTACGCCGCCGGTTATCGACACGGTGTTATTGTTAAGCGGCGTTGCGCTAATGGCTAAAGCGCACATCCTGCCATTTTCCGGGCAGGCACAATGGCTGACTGAAAAGCTGTTTGGAGTTATCATTTATATCGTTTTGGGTTTTATTGCTCTCGATTATCGTCGGGTGCACAGTCAGCAGGTGCGCATTATTGCCTTCCCGCTGGCGCTGGTGGTGCTGTACATCATCATTAAACTCGCCACCACAAAAGTACCGTTACTGGGGTAAGTCATGAGATCGTTAGCTGATTTCGAATTTAATAAAGCGCCGCTGTGCGAAGGCATGATCCTGGCTTGCGAAGCAATCCGCCGCGATTTTCCCTCGCAAGATGTATACGACGAACTGGAGCGTCTCGTTAATCTGGCGAAGGAAGAAATTAGCCAGCTTCTGCCTTTAGAAGAGCAGCTGGAAAAATTGATCGCGTTGTTTTACGGCGAATGGGGATTTAAAGCCTCACGCGGTGTTTATCGTCTTTCCGATGCATTATGGTTGGATCAGGTGTTAAAAAATCGGCAGGGCAGTGCGGTATCATTAGGCGCCGTTTTGGTGTGGGTCGCTAATCGTCTCGATTTGCCGCTGATGCCGGTGATATTCCCGACGCAGCTTATATTGCGCATTGAATGTCCGGATGGCGAAATTTGGTTGATTAACCCTTTTAATGGTGAATCGTTAAGCGAACATATGCTGGATGTATGGTTAAAGGGAAATATCAGCCCGTCAGCGGAACTGTTTTATGAAGACCTGGATGAAGCCGATAACATTGAGGTTATCCGCAAACTATTGGATACGCTGAAAGCGTCGCTGATGGAAGAAAATCAGATGGAACTGGCATTACGCACCAGCGAGGCCTTATTACAGTTCAACCCGGAAGATCCGTATGAAATTCGCGATCGTGGGTTGATTTACGCGCAACTGGATTGCGAACACGTTGCGTTAAATGATTTAAGTTATTTCGTTGAACAGTGTCCGGAAGACCCGATCAGCGAAATGATCCGTGCGCAAATTAATAACATCGCGCATAAACATATTGTGCTGCATTAATTAATCGACATTTTACTTAAGATTAAGGCGATCCTATGAAACAAAAAGTGGTTAGCATTGGCGACATCAACGTAGCAAATGACCTGCCGTTTGTGCTGTTTGGCGGTATGAACGTGCTGGAATCTCGCGATCTGGCGATGCGCATTTGCGAACACTACGTAACCGTGACCCAGAAACTGGGTATCCCTTACGTGTTCAAAGCCTCTTTTGACAAAGCCAACCGCTCCTCCATCCACTCTTATCGTGGACCAGGCCTGGAAGAAGGGATGAAAATCTTCCAGGAATTGAAGCAAACTTTTGGCGTGAAAATTATTACTGACGTTCACGAGCCAAGCCAGGCACAGCCAGTTGCTGATGTTGTGGACGTGATTCAGTTACCGGCGTTTCTTGCTCGCCAGACTGACCTGGTGGAAGCCATGGCGAAAACCGGTGCGGTAATTAACGTCAAGAAACCACAGTTTGTCAGCCCGGGCCAGATGGGTAACATCGTTGATAAATTCAAAGAAGGCGGCAACGATAAAGTGATTCTTTGCGATCGCGGCGCTAACTTTGGCTATGACAACCTGGTTGTTGATATGCTGGGCTTCAGCATAATGAAGAAAGTGTCTGGCAACTCGCCGGTGATTTTCGACGTGACCCACGCACTGCAATGCCGCGATCCGTTTGGCGCAGCTTCCGGCGGTCGTCGTGCTCAGGTGGCTGAGCTGGCACGAGCCGGTATGGCGGTAGGTCTGGCGGGGCTGTTTATTGAAGCACATCCGGACCCGGAACACGCAAAATGCGATGGCCCATCTGCGCTGCCGCTGGCTAAACTGGAACCGTTCCTCAAGCAGATGAAAGCGATTGATGATCTGGTGAAAGGTTTCGAAGAACTGGATACCAGCAAGTAATTTTTTGCTTGAAAACAAAAGCCTTATCGTTCTGCGGTAAGGCTTTTTTCATGGTTGACGGAGACAAAAAAGGCCGCAGGCTGTTACCCCTGCGGCCGGTTTCGGGCGCATATTGCCATCACGGCAGCCTGACGCCCGTTTTCACCTTACTTCCGGTTACGCCACCAGCCGACAATCGCTGCGGTAATAATTCCCGCCAGGATCGGCGCTGCCAGGTCGTGCCAGAAAATCACGGCAAACTGTGCGAGCGTCATATAACCGCCTTGTTGTAATGACAACATTTTGCGGCTATTCTTGAATTGTTGATGGTTCAAGATTAGCCCCCGTTCTGTTGTCAGGTTTTACCTCTCAACGTGCGGGGGTTTTCTCTTTCCAGCAACCAATGCCGCCAGGGATAAAGCCCCCACAACATTGCGCCTCACCGGATAACGCCGGCTTGGTGTGGATACTACGTCTCAAGTCTTCTTTACTTCACCACTGAAACGTTCGTAATGAAGAGTTCATTCCAGCTTTTCATCAACTGTTGCAGTGCTTTCTTGCATGTTGTGGTACAGGCTCGCAATCATGTCTGACGAATTGTTCAGAATAACTGAAGAAAGGAACCGGGCAGGTATTTTTATTATCTCCCCCAGCTTCCGTCGCCAGGGGAGATATTAATGTCAGGCAAATATTGTCATCAAATAGGCGGCAAAGAGTGCCAGATGTGCAGCGCCGTTGAGCACGTTAGTACGTCCGGTGGAGAAGGAGATATGGCACAGCACCAAAGAGGCTACCATCACCACCATTTCTGGCGCACCAAGCGCAAACTGCAATTCATTGCCTGTCATAAAGGCGATCAGCGTGACGACAGGTACGGTAAGCGAAATTGTCGCTAAAACCGAACCAAAGAACAGATTCATCGCGCGCTGGACCTGGTTGTTTAATACCGCTTTTAACGCCCCTAAACCTTCCGGCGAAAGAATCAATAGCGCCACCAGGAAACCGGTAAAGGCCACCGGGGCATTCATGCTGGTGAGCAGTGTTTCCAGCGGACTTGCGTTCATTTTGGTAACCGCTATCACTGCAATTAAATGGATAATCAACCAGACGGCATGCCACAGGCTGCTATGGGCAGAGGGTTTGCCATGGTGCGGATCGTCATCATCACTGTCATCTTCATGTTCATAGACAAACAGACTTTGATGCGTTTTGGTCTGAATTAGCAAAAATACGCCGTACATTGCTGCGGAAATTAATGCCACCAGCAACGCCTGACCGGTTGAAAAATTCGCCGCAGGCAGGGCCATCGGGAATACCAGCACAATAATTGCCAATGGAAACAGGGCGATTAAATACTGTTTAATACCAAACAGATTCATATATTGGGTGGCAAATTTGCGCCCGCCCAACAGTAATGAAAAACCAACCAGTCCACCAGTAACAATCATAATGATTGAATAGAGCGTATCTCGCATTAACGTTGGCGCCGCATCGCCGGTCGCCATTAAGGCTGATATCAGGCTGACCTCAAGAATAACCACGGAAAGGCTAAGAATAAGAGAACCATAAGGTTCCCCCAGTCGATGGGCTAATACGTCCGCATGACGGACAACACTAAAGGCGCTGCTTAAAATACCAATAAGCGCAAGAAGATTGATGCCTATGACCACTGGTAGTGTTTGACTGCTTCCCCAAAGGAACAGCACTACCAGCGCCAGAACCGGGAAAATAAGCGAGGTCTCCTTGTGGCGGGTTTTTACCGCCTCGTGAGCATTTGTCATTATGGTTATCCTTTGCAGATGAATTTGTCGAAAATGTAATAAATAGGCAGAAAAAATAACAGAAAGTGTCTGGATATCGGTAACATTTTACGAAATTTTACCCCGCTGTCGCTTTTTTACTCTTTGGGGTATAAAAATAATCAACGTGTTTAGACAACGTTTGTATTAGCACCTCTTAAGAAGAGTCTGACGTGAAAAGTCTTATATGCTGGCAAGCGTGGATATTGTTGACCACACTTAAAGTTCACCTTTAAAAAAGGAGTCAACAATGCCGTATAAAATAAAAAGCGATCTGCCGGAAAATGTAAAACACGTTCTACCGTCCCATGCCCAGGATATCTATAAAGAGGCATTCAACAGCGCCTGGGATCAATATAAAGATAAAGAAGATCGGCGTGATGATGCCAGTCGGGAGGAGACAGCGCATAAAGTGGCCTGGGCAGCAGTGAAACATGAATATGCCAAAGGGAGTGATGATAAATGGCATAAAAAGTTATAACTCCCGGTGATGAGTTAAAGCTATTCGTGCGGCGTCGCCTTGCAAGTGGTCTGCAGATTGCATATTGTCCCGGTAATGGTTCCAAAATGAGCAGTAAAAATGTCCGGAAGACACCAAAAAGTTGTCGCAGGGAAGTATGCAGTGGCGGAGGTATAAGGTGATAACGCGGGATTTCTTGATGAATGCCGATTGTAAAACGGCATTTGGCACTATTGAAGAATCACTCTTATGGTCGGCAGAACAGCGGGCAGCCTCGCTGGCAGCTACGCTGGCTTGTCGTCCTGATGAGGGGGCGGTGTGGATCTTCGGTTATGGATCGTTGATGTGGAATCCGGCGCTGGAGTTTATCGAGTCCTGTACCGGTACGCTGGTTGGCTGGCACCGGGCGTTCTGTCTGCGCCTGACCGCCGGAAGGGGGACTGCACACCAGCCGGGAAGGATGCTTGCCCTGAAAGAGGGCGGTCGCACCACGGGAGTGGCGTATCGCTTGCCGGAAGAGACGCTGGAGCAGGAACTGACCCTGCTGTGGAAACGGGAGATGATTACCGGCTGCTATCTGCCAACCTGGTGCCAGCTTGATCTTGATGACGGGCGCACAGTCAACGCGCTGGTGTTTATTATGGATCCGCGCCATCCTGAATATGAGTCCGATACCCGAGCTCAGGTGATTGCTCCGTTGATTGCTGCGGCGAGTGGTCCACTTGGAACCAATGCACAGTATTTATTTTCTCTGGAACAAGAGCTCAACAAACTGGGGATGCAGGATGACGGGCTGAATGATTTACTGGTGTCGGTGAAAAAACTGCTGGCGGAGAATTTCCCGGATGGTGTCTTACGGCCCGGTTTTGCCTGATGAAACAGTCATCACAGCGGGGCGTTTCTGTAACCTTGAGCGCCCCATACTGCAATTAAAACGTGAGCACTTTATCGGCAACCAGCGTCCATTGCGCCAGCTCGACCAGTGTGCCAATTTCAACTCCATCAATCAGCGGAAGTGGGCTGATACCGCGACCATCGGTGCAGGTTTTGCACAATTTCACAGGCACATTTTGCGCAGTGAGGATCTCAAGCATTTGCTGAATATTGTAGCCTTCCCCCGGTTTTTGTCCGCGTAATCCGGCAGTTACCGCATCAGACATCAGGAACAGACGTAGATCCAGGTTGCTCTCCTGCTCCCGTAGCGCAATGGCCAGCCGCAGGCTGTTAAATAAGGATTCGCTTCCGTAGGGCGCGCCATTGGCAACGATCACGATTTTTTGCATTACTCACTCCTGTATTCAGATAATTAGATTTCCGACTTCTATCTTACTGCTTTTACGCTGTCTGACCAATTTGCCACATTTTTAGGATTTTCCATAAAGCATGAGAAAGTACGAGAAAAGTTACCAGTAATCGTTATTCTATAAAGTAATGGGTGTTCATTTTTACCGGAAATTACTGACGTTTTGAGCCGTATCGTCTCTCGTGTTACCTCACTTTATTTACTCTTGCTGCTGGCAGGCGGTATAGCCAGCGCACAGCCATCCGTTGAGCAGCAATCGGCAAATCCTTTTGATAACGATAAGGATGGTCTGCCGGACTTAGGAATGGCACCGGAAAATCATGACGGTGAAAAACACTTCGCCGAAATCGTGAAAGATTTTGGTGAAACCAGTATGACTGATAACGGTCAGGATACAGGTGAGCAGGCAAAAGCCTTTGCGCTGGGAAAAGTTCGTGATGCGCTCAGTCAGCAGGTTAATCAGCATGTGGAATCGTGGCTTTCGCCGTGGGGGAACGCCAGTGTTGACGTCAAAGTGGATAACGAAGGGCATTTCACCGGCAGCCGGGGGAGCTGGTTTGTACCGTTGCAGGATAACGAGCGTTATCTCACATGGAGCCAACTTGGACTCACCCAGCAGGACGATGGCCTCGTAAGTAACCTTGGCGTTGGTCAACGCTGGAGGCATGGCACATGGTTGATGGGATACAACACGTTTTATGACAACTTGTTAGATGAAAATCTTCAGCGGGCAGGGGTTGGCGCTGAAGCATGGGGAGAATATCTGCGTCTGTCGGCAAATTATTATCAGCCTTTTGCCTCATGGCATGAACAGACTGCCTCGCTCGAGCAGCGTATGGCGCGTGGTTATGATTTGACTGCCCGGATGCGAATGCCGTTTTACCAGCATCTCAACACCAGCGTCAGTCTCGAACAATATTTTGGTCAGCGTGTCGATCTGTTTAATTCTGGTACGGGCTATCATAATCCTGTCGCCATGAGTCTGGGGCTTAATTACACCCCTGTACCACTCGTTACTATGACCGCCCAGCATAAACAAGGCGAAAGTGGAGAAAGCCAAAATAATCTCGGGCTGAATATTAACTACCGCTTTGGGGTGCCACTAAACAAACAACTTTCTGCTGGCGAAGTTGCTGAGAGTCAGTCGTTGCGCGGCAGTCGCTATGACAATCCGCAGCGGAATAATCTGCCGGTCATTGAGTATCATCAGCGTAAAACCTTAACGGTATTTCTGGCGACGCCCCCCTGGGATCTTAAACCTGGTGAAACGGTACCGCTGAAATTACAAATCCACAGTCGTTACGGTATTCGACAATTGATCTGGCAGGGAGATACGCAGATGTTAAGTCTGACATCGGGAGCAACTGCCAACAGTGCGGATGGCTGGACGCTGATCGTGCCGGACTGGCAAAGTGGAGAAGAGGCGACCAATCGATGGCGCTTGTCGGTGGTGGTGGAAGATAATCAGGGACAGCGTGTCTCCTCCAATGAGATCACGCTAACGCTTGCCGAACCTTTCGATGCAATGGCAAAGGACGAACTGCGCTGGGAACCATAATCAGAAAATACGTTCCTGATGCACCCATACTGCGGCTTCCACACGAGATTTTAGCTTCATTTTTTTCAGCATGTGCTTCACGTGCACTTTGACCGTGCTTTCAGTGATGTCCAGGCGGCGGGCGATCATCTTATTCGGTAAGCCCTGAGCAATCAGTTTCAGAATATCGCGCTCGCGCGGCGTTAACTGGTTGACGTCGCGTTCAGTCGTGGCGCGGTTAGCACGCAGGCTGGCGGCCAGAACAGGGGTTAAAGCCTCGCTTAGTACCATTTCGCCAGCTGCAGCCTGGTGCAATGCTTTCAGCAGATCTTCCGGCTCCATATCTTTTAACAGATAGCCATCTGCGCCGCGTTTCAGCGCGGTGACGACGTCCTCTTCATGGTTCGAGACGCTGAATACCACAATGCGCCCTGAGAGGGACTTTTCGCGCAGTTTATCCAACGTTTCCAGACCGTTCATACCGGGCATATTCAGATCAAGCAGAATCAGATCAGGATCGAGAGATTCCGCAAGTAAAATACCCTGCTCGCCATTGCTCGCTTCGCCAACCACAGTGATATCGGGGGCCATGCTGATAAGCTGTTTTACGCCAGTTCGCAGCATCGGGTGATCGTCGATCAGCAGGATAGTAGCCGGTTCCTGATTACTCATGGGTATCTCCTTGGACGTCTGTGAAAGTTTTTTCGGGAATAAAAGTGACTACCACTTCGGTGCCACCTGATTCACGACGGCGGACGCGGCAGTCGCCACGCAGACTTTGCGCACGGTCACGCATAATTATCATGCCGTAGTGATTGCTGCGGATGGCATTTTCAGGCACCCCGCAGCCGTTATCCTGGACGGTCAGTTTGACCTGATTATCGTTTTGCGCCACCGTTACAACGACCTCGCTCGCTTGCGAATGTTTGAGGGCGTTACTTAATGCCTCACGGGCAATTTGCAATAGATGGATTGCCTGATGCGAGGGCACCAGACGCGGTGGCAACTGGTAATCCAGCTTCACCGGGAAGCCAAATTTGGCGCTGTACTCTTCACAACTCGCCTCCAGTGCCGGGCGTAATCCCGGTTCGGTGAGCTGCAAACGGAATGTGGTGAGCAACTCACGCAACTGCGCCCATGACGCATTCAGTTCGTTACGGATCTGGCTTAACAGTTCGCGGCTGCTTTCTGGCAGTGCGTCGCCTTGCATCTGTAAACAACTCACCTGCATCTTCATACAAGAGAGAGATTGGGCAATAGAATCATGTAGTTCGCGCGCAATGGTGGCACGCTCTTCCATCACGATCAACTGCTGCTGGCGTTCCTGATGGCGATCCAGCGCCAGAGTGGCGGTTAATTGCTCAACCAGTGTATCCACCAGTTGCTGTTGATCATGGCTCAGATGGCGGCCCTGAGGCAGGGTCGCCAGCAAAATACCGTACTGCATATGAGAATCCGCCAGTCGCCATTTCAGGGTCGTGCCGCGATCGCCGACGGGTAATACCCCGCGCGGGCAGAGTTGGCAGCCTTTGTCGTCGCAGGTCATATCCGGCTGGCAGGTGAACTCCTGATGATTCTCTTCATCTTCAGTGTCATATACCCGTAGTTCGATATCACGCAGCAGGGTTAAATTTTGCAAGCCGTTGAGTACAGGTGACAGGCGTTCACACAGCGGGGCGCGAGAATGCAAACGACGATTAGCCTGCCACAAAAACGAGAGTATTTGATTTTTATGCTCCAGCCCGGCGGTTTTCTCCTGTACCCGATGCTCAAGTACGGCATAACTCTCCGCCAGTTCCGCAGACATATTGTTCAGTGCCGTTCCGAGCATCGCCATTTCGTTGCGCCCGCTGATATTCGCTCGCTGGGTAAAATCGCGATGGCTGACGGCACTCGCCATCGCCAGCAATTGCCGCCATGGCTGTAGCAGCCGTGCCCGCAGCCATATGATGGTAAATACCAGTAGAAGTGCCATAAACACAGCCATCACCCGATGGACCAGTACGACCGTCTCAATACGCATTTCCGTGGTGCGGTCAAAACCAGATACCAACTGATCAAGCCCGGCAACAAACTGGCTGACGTCAGCCGACACCGTTTCGCGGCTTTGTGCGTGTAGCAGCGCAGGAATCAGCTCATGGCGCCAGTAATCCTGCAAACCCTGCAATTGCGCCAGTTGCCCGTCTCGTTCTGCTGCTCGAGTTAATTCGGTGCTAAATGCCGTTTGTTCCATCTCCTTGATTAAGGGCTTGTCTTTCTCGCTTAATGGCACTGCCGCCAGTAGCCGATAAGTTTGCATACGCAGCGATCCCGCTTTGTTAATAGCATGGGCGCTGCCCTGAACGCCTTGTACCAGCCAGCCAGAAACCGCCATCCCCGCCAGTCCAATAGCGGTAGAAAGCAAAACAATAAGCGCAACCTGATTAACCAGGGTGAGCGGAGAGAGACAACGTTTAAGCATGTAAACCTCTTCCTTCAGGCTTTGAATGAGCAATAACCTTAATGAATGTGACGATACATTCTGGGATGGCGTTATTCTCGGCTATTGGCTGAAGTATACCCATACCCGGAAAGAGTTACTCCTTATTTGCCGTGTGGTTAGTCGATTTACATCAGTAAGAGTAGGGATTTTACAGTACTGTGAAAAATCTCATAATTTTTATGAAATCTCTGTACTCACTATGGGTAATGATAAATATCAATGATAGATAAAGTTATCTTATCGTTTGATTTACATCAAATTACCTTTGGCTACAGACACTAAGGTGGCAGACATCGAAACGAGTATCAGAGGTGTCTATGAGTCACTCATCCGCCCCCGAAAGGGCTACTGGAGCTGTCATTACTGATTGGCGACCGGAAGATCCTGCGTTCTGGCAACAGCGCGGCCAGCGTATAGCCAGCCGCAATCTGTGGATTTCCGTTCCCTGTCTGCTACTGGCGTTTTGTGTATGGATGTTATTCAGTGCCGTCGCGGTGAATTTGCCGAAAGTCGGCTTTAATTTTACGACCGATCAGCTGTTTCTTTTGACCGCACTACCTTCGGTTTCTGGTGCATTATTGCGTGTGCCATACTCCTTTATGGTTCCGATCTTCGGTGGTCGTCGCTGGACGGCGTTCAGCACCGGTATTCTGATTATTCCTTGCGTCTGGCTGGGTTTTGCCGTGCAGGATACCACTACGCCATACAGCGTATTCATCATCATTTCTCTGCTGTGCGGCTTTGCTGGCGCGAACTTCGCCTCCAGTATGGCAAACATCAGCTTCTTTTTTCCGAAGCAGAAGCAGGGTGGCGCGCTGGGGCTGAACGGTGGTTTGGGCAACATGGGCGTTAGCGTCATGCAGCTGGTTGCTCCGCTGGTGGTATCGCTGTCAATTTTTGCTGCATTTGGCAGCCAGGGCGTAACACAGCCGTATGGCACCGAGCTGTATCTGGCTAACGCGTCCTGGGTATGGGTGCCGTTCCTCGCCATCTTCACCATTGCAGCGTGGTTTGGCATGAACGACCTTGCTACCTCGAAAGCCTCTATCAAGGAGCAGTTGCCGGTACTCAAACGGGGTCATCTGTGGATTATGAGCCTGCTGTATCTGGCAACCTTCGGTTCCTTCATCGGCTTCTCTGCGGGTTTTGCCATGCTGTCTAAAACGCAGTTCCCGGATGTGCAGATCCTACACTACGCCTTCTTCGGACCGTTTATTGGCGCACTGGCGCGTTCTGCGGGGGGGGCATTGTCTGACCGTCTCGGCGGTACTCGTGTAACGCTGGTGAACTTCGTGCTGATGGCGATTTTCAGTGGTCTGCTGTTCCTCACCTTACCGACTGACGGGCAAGGCGGAAACTTCATGGCGTTCTTTGTAGTCTTCCTGGCGCTGTTCCTGACGGCGGGGCTGGGTAGTGGTTCCACCTTCCAGATGATTTCCGTGATCTTCCGTAAACTGACGATGGATCGCGTGAAAGCAGAAGGCGGTTCTGACGAACGTGCCATGCGTGAAGCGGCAACCGACACTGCGGCGGCGCTGGGCTTCATCTCCGCGATTGGCGCTATTGGTGGCTTCTTTATCCCGAAAGCGTTCGGTAGCTCACTGGCATTAACAGGGTCGCCAGTCGGTGCAATGAAAGTATTTTTGATTTTCTATATCGCCTGCGTGGTAATTACCTGGGCGGTATACGGTCGGCATTCTAAAAAATAAATCGTAATATTTGATTATCCTTTGCGCGGCGTAATGTCGCGCTTTTTTTATTTCTCATTTAGTTACAACATACTTTAAGAGGATAATTATTTCAACGGCGTCAATTAAGCGCCATTAATATGTCATCCATGGGGGATACTCCTTAATACCCATCTGTATAAAAATCCGAAGTGTTTAAATGGTGATGGATGTAAAAACCATTAATTTACAATAAGTTGTGTAATAAATATTAATTATCCCAAAGGGGTATATTAGGAATTTACTTTATTTTTCATCCCCACCACTCTTGATCGTTATCAATTCCCACGACGTTTCAGAGCGTTACCTTCGTTTTAAACATTAGCAATGTCGATTTATCAGAGAGCCGACAGGCTCCCACAGGAGAAAACCGATGAGTAAATTCCTGGACCGGTTTCGCTACTTCAAACAGAAGGGTGATACCTTTGCCGATGGGCATGGCCAGCTTCTCAATACCAACCGTGACTGGGAGGATGGATATCGCCAGCGTTGGCAGCATGACAAAATTGTCCGCTCAACCCACGGGGTAAACTGCACCGGCTCCTGCAGCTGGAAAATCTACGTTAAAAACGGTCTGGTGACCTGGGAAACCCAGCAGACTGACTATCCGCGTACTCGTCCGGATCTGCCAAACCATGAACCTCGCGGCTGTCCGCGCGGTGCCAGCTACTCCTGGTATCTCTATAGCGCCAACCGCCTGAAATACCCAATGATGCGTAAACGCCTGATGAAAATGTGGCGTGAAGCGAAGGCGCAGCATAGCGATCCGGTTGAGGCATGGGCTTCTATTATCGAAGACGCCGATAAAGCGAAAAGCTTTAAACAGGCGCGTGGACGCGGTGGTTTTGTTCGTTCTTCCTGGCAGGAAGTGAACGAACTGATCGCCGCATCTAACGTTTACACCATCAAAAACTACGGTCCGGATCGTGTCGCTGGTTTCTCGCCAATTCCGGCAATGTCGATGGTTTCTTACGCATCGGGTGCGCGCTATCTCTCGCTGATTGGCGGTACTTGCTTAAGCTTCTACGACTGGTACTGCGACCTGCCTCCTGCGTCTCCGCAAACCTGGGGCGAGCAAACTGACGTACCGGAATCCGCTGACTGGTACAACTCCAGCTACATCATCGCCTGGGGCTCTAACGTTCCGCAGACGCGTACCCCGGACGCTCACTTCTTTACCGAAGTGCGTTACAAAGGCACCAAAACCGTTGCCGTCACGCCGGACTACGCTGAAATCGCCAAACTGTGCGATCTGTGGCTGGCACCGAAACAGGGCACCGACGCAGCAATGGCGCTGGCAATGGGTCACGTGATGCTGCGTGAATTCCATCTCGATAACCCAAGCCAGTATTTCACCGATTATGTGCGCCGCTACACCGACATGCCGATGCTGGTAATGCTGGAAGAGCGCGACGGTTATTACGCTGCGGGTCGTATGCTGCGCGCCGCCGATCTGGTTGATTCGCTGGGTCAGGAAAACAACCCGGAATGGAAAACCGTAGCCTTTAATACGCAAGGTGAAATGGTTGCGCCGAACGGTTCGATCGGTTTCCGTTGGGGCGAGAAGGGCAAATGGAATCTTGAACAGCGCGACGGCAAAACTGGTGAAGAAACCGAACTGCAACTGAGTCTGCTGGGTAGTCAGGATGAGATCGCTGAAGTGGGCTTCCCGTACTTTGGCGGCGACGGCACGGAACACTTCAATAAAGTGGAGCTGGAAAACATTTTGCTGCACAAGCTGCCGGTAAAACGCCTGCAACTGGCTGATGGCAGCACTGCACTGGTGACCACCGTTTATGATTTGACGATGGCAAACTACGGCCTGGAGCGTGGTCTGAACGACGTTAACTGCGCGACCAGCTATGACGACGTGAAAGCCTACACCCCTGCGTGGGCTGAGCAGATCACCGGTGTTTCTCGTAGCCAGATTATCCGTATTGCCCGTGAATTTGCCGACAACGCTGATAAAACGCACGGTCGTTCGATGATTATCGTCGGTGCCGGTCTGAACCACTGGTATCACCTCGATATGAACTATCGCGGTCTGATCAACATGCTGATTTTCTGCGGCTGTGTCGGTCAGAGCGGCGGTGGCTGGGCACACTACGTGGGGCAGGAAAAACTGCGTCCGCAAACCGGCTGGCAGCCGCTGGCGTTTGCCCTTGACTGGCAGCGTCCGGCGCGTCACATGAACAGCACCTCTTACTTTTATAACCACTCCAGCCAGTGGCGTTATGAAACCGTGACCGCAGAAGAGTTGCTGTCGCCGATGGCGGATAAATCCCGCTATACCGGACACCTGATCGACTTCAACGTTCGTGCGGAACGTATGGGCTGGCTGCCGTCTGCGCCACAGCTAGGCACTAACCCGCTGACTATTACTCGCGAAGCAGAAAAAGCGGGCATGAATCCGGTGGACTATACGGTGAAATCCCTGAAAGAGGGGGCAATCCGTTTTGCTGCCGAACAGCCGGAAAACGGCAAAAACCATCCGCGTAACCTGTTTATCTGGCGTTCTAACCTGCTGGGCTCTTCCGGTAAAGGTCATGAGTTTATGCTCAAGTACCTGCTGGGGACGGAACACGGTATCCAGGGTAAAGATCTGGGGCAGCAGGGCGGCGTGAAGCCGGAAGAAGTGGACTGGCAGGATAACGGTCTGGAAGGCAAGCTGGATCTGGTGGTGACGCTGGACTTCCGTCTGTCGAGCACCTGTCTCTATTCCGACATTATTTTACCGACGGCGACCTGGTACGAAAAAGACGACATGAATACTTCGGATATGCATCCGTTTATTCATCCGCTGTCTGCGGCGGTCGATCCGGCCTGGGAAGCGAAAAGCGACTGGGAAATCTACAAAGCCATCGCGAAGAAATTCTCCGAAGTGTGCGTCGGTCATCTGGGTAAAGAAACCGACATCGTTACGCTGCCAATCCAGCACGACTCCGCCGCCGAACTGGCGCAGCCGCTGGATGTGAAAGACTGGAAAAAAGGCGAATGCGACCTGATCCCAGGTAAAACCGCACCGCACATTATGGTGGTTGAGCGCGATTATCCGGCCACTTACGAACGCTTTACTTCTATCGGCCCGCTGATGGAGAAAATCGGCAACGGCGGTAAAGGGATTGCCTGGAACACCCAGAGCGAGATGGATCTGCTGCGTAAGCTCAACTACACCAAGGCTGAAGGTCCGGCGAAAGGCCAGCCGATGCTCAACACCGCAATTGATGCGGCAGAGATGATCCTGACGCTGGCACCGGAAACCAACGGTCAGGTAGCCGTGAAAGCCTGGGCGGCACTGAGCGAGTTTA
This sequence comes from Escherichia sp. 93.0816, assembly GCF_013368855.2. Lineage (NCBI taxonomy): Bacteria > Pseudomonadati > Pseudomonadota > Gammaproteobacteria > Enterobacterales > Enterobacteriaceae > Escherichia > Escherichia sp. 93.0816. The sequence goes on from NZ_JABWNC020000005.1 coordinate 133,013, forward strand.
CCGGTCGCGACCATACGCATCTGGCGCTGAATAAAGAAGACGAGAAAATCCGCTTCCGCGATATTCAGGCACAGCCGCGCAAAATTATCTCCAGCCCGACCTGGTCTGGTCTGGAAGATGAACACGTTTCTTACAACGCCGGTTACACCAACGTTCACGAGCTGATCCCGTGGCGTACGCTCTCTGGTCGTCAGCAGCTGTATCAGGATCATCAGTGGATGCGTGATTTCGGTGAAAGCCTGCTGGTTTATCGTCCGCCGATCGATACCCGTTCGGTGAAAGAAGTGATGGGACAGAAATCCAACGGTAACCCGGAAAAAGCCCTGAACTTCCTGACGCCACACCAGAAGTGGGGTATCCATTCCACTTACAGCGACAACCTGCTGATGCTGACTTTAGGTCGCGGTGGTCCGGTGGTCTGGCTGAGCGAAGCCGATGCTAAAGATTTGGGCATTGCCGACAACGACTGGATTGAAGTCTTCAACAGCAACGGTGCGCTGACTGCCCGTGCGGTTGTCAGCCAGCGTGTTCCGGCAGGGATGACCATGATGTACCACGCGCAGGAACGTATCGTTAACCTGCCGGGTTCGGAAATCACGCAGCAGCGTGGGGGTATTCATAACTCAGTCACCCGTATCACGCCGAAACCGACGCATATGATCGGCGGCTATGCCCATCTGGCATACGGCTTTAACTACTACGGCACCGTAGGTTCTAACCGCGATGAGTTTGTTGTAGTGCGTAAGATGAAGAACATTGACTGGTTAGATGGCGAAGGCAATGACCAGGTACAGGAGAGCGTAAAATGAAAATTCGTTCACAAGTCGGCATGGTGCTGAATCTCGATAAGTGCATCGGCTGCCACACCTGTTCAGTTACCTGTAAAAACGTCTGGACCAGCCGCGAAGGCGTGGAGTACGCGTGGTTCAACAACGTGGAAACCAAGCCGGGTCAGGGTTTCCCTACCGACTGGGAAAACCAGGAAAAATACAAAGGCGGTTGGATCCGTAAAATCAACGGCAAACTGCAACCGCGTATGGGTAACCGCGCGATGCTGCTGGGTAAAATCTTCGCCAACCCGCATTTGCCGGGGATCGACGATTATTACGAGCCGTTCGATTTTGATTATCAGAATCTGCATACCGCACCGGAAGGCAGCAAATCGCAGCCGATTGCCCGTCCGCGTTCGCTGATTACTGGCGAACGGATGGCGAAAATCGAAAAAGGGCCGAACTGGGAAGATGACCTGGGCGGCGAGTTTGACAAACTGGCGAAAGACAAGAACTTCGACAACATCCAGAAGGCGATGTATAGCCAGTTCGAAAACACCTTCATGATGTATTTGCCGCGCCTGTGTGAACACTGCCTCAACCCGGCATGTGTGGCGACCTGTCCGAGCGGGGCTATCTACAAACGTGAAGAAGATGGCATCGTACTGATCGATCAGGATAAATGCCGTGGCTGGCGTATGTGCATCACCGGATGCCCGTACAAAAAAATCTACTTTAACTGGAAGAGCGGTAAATCTGAGAAGTGCATCTTCTGCTATCCGCGTATTGAAGCCGGTCAGCCGACGGTGTGCTCAGAAACCTGTGTGGGTCGTATCCGTTATCTTGGCGTGCTGCTGTACGATGCTGACGCTATTGAACGTGCAGCCAGCACCGAGAACGAGAAAGATCTCTACCAGCGTCAGCTGGAAGTGTTCCTCGATCCGAACGATCCGAAAGTCATCGAGCAGGCGATTAAAGACGGTATTCCGCTGAGCGTTATTGAAGCCGCACAACAGTCGCCGGTTTATAAAATGGCGATGGAATGGAAACTGGCGCTGCCGCTGCATCCAGAATATCGCACATTGCCGATGGTCTGGTACGTGCCGCCTCTGTCACCGATTCAGTCTGCGGCAGACGCGGGCGAGCTGGGTAGCAACGGCATTCTGCCAGACGTAGAAAGCCTGCGTATCCCGGTTCAGTACCTGGCGAATCTGCTGACCGCCGGTGATACCCAACCGGTACTGCTCGCGTTGAAACGTATGCTGGCAATGCGTCATTACAAACGAGCTGAAACCGTTGACGGTAAAGTTGATACCCGTGCGCTGGAAGAGGTCGGCCTGACCGAAGCCCAGGCACAGGAGATGTACCGTTATCTGGCGATTGCAAACTACGAAGATCGCTTTGTGGTGCCGAGCAGCCATCGTGAACTGGCGCGGGAAGCCTTCCCGGAGAAAAATGGTTGCGGCTTTACCTTTGGTGACGGCTGCCACGGTTCAGATACCAAATTCAATCTGTTCAACAGTCGTCGTATCGATGCCATCGACGTGACCAGTAAAACGGAGCCGCATCCATGATCGAACTCGTGATTGTATCGCGTCTCCTTGAATATCCGGATGCTGCCTTATGGCAGCATCAACAAGAGATGTTTGAGGCGATTGCTGCGTCGGAAAATCTGTCGAAAGAGGATGCCCATGCGCTGGGCATTTTCCTGCGCGATTTAACCGCGATGGATCCGCTGGACGCTCAGGCACAGTACAGCGAACTGTTCGACCGTGGTCGCGCCACGTCGCTGTTACTGTTTGAACATGTGCACGGCGAATCCCGCGATCGTGGTCAGGCGATGGTGGATTTGCTGGCGCAGTATGAGCAACACGGCTTGCAGTTAAACAGTCGTGAACTGCCGGATCATCTGCCGCTGTATCTGGAGTACCTGGCGCAGCTGCCGCAAAGCGAAGCCGTGGAAGGTTTGAAAGATATCGCGCCGATTCTGGCGTTGCTAAGTGCTCGTCTGCAACAGCGTGAAAGCCGTTATGCCGTGCTGTTTGATCTGCTGCTGAAACTGGCGAATACCGCTATCGACAGCGACAAAGTGGCGGAAAAAATTGCCGATGAAGCGCGCGATGATACGCCGCAGGCGCTGGATGCTGTCTGGGAAGAAGAGCAGGTTAAATTCTTTGCTGACAAAGGCTGCGGTGATTCGGCAATCACTGCTCATCAGCGTCGCTTTGCCGGTGCCGTCGCGCCGCAATATCTGAATATCACCACTGGAGGACAGCACTAATGCAATTCCTGAATATGTTCTTCTTTGATATCTACCCGTACATTGCCGGGGCGGTCTTCCTGATTGGTAGCTGGCTGCGCTATGACTACGGGCAGTACACCTGGCGCGCGGCGTCCAGCCAGATGCTGGATCGCAAAGGGATGAACCTGGCGTCTAACCTGTTCCATATCGGGATTCTGGGGATTTTTGTGGGTCACTTCTTCGGTATGCTGACGCCGCACTGGATGTATGAAGCCTGGCTGCCAATTGAAGTGAAACAGAAAATGGCGATGTTTGCTGGTGGTGCCAGCGGCGTGCTGTGCCTGATTGGCGGTGTACTGTTGCTGAAACGCCGCCTGTTCAGCCCGCGCGTGCGTGCAACGACTACCGGAGCGGATATCCTGATCCTGTCGCTGCTCGTTATCCAGTGCGCGCTGGGCCTGCTGACCATTCCGTTCTCCGCTCAGCATATGGACGGTAGCGAGATGATGAAACTGGTTGGCTGGGCGCAGTCGGTAGTGACCTTCCACGGTGGCGCTTCTCAGCACCTTGATGGTGTCGCGTTTATCTTCCGTTTGCACCTGGTGCTGGGGATGACGTTATTCCTGCTGTTCCCGTTCTCGCGTCTGGTGCACATCTGGAGCGTACCGGTGGAGTATCTGACACGGAAATATCAGCTAGTGCGTGCTCGCCACTAAGTCAGGAAAATAAGTCGTCTGGCGCGAAACGGCAAAATGCCTGATGCGCTGCGCTTATCAGGCCTGCGAAAATTCTGCAATGTATTGAATTTGCAGGTTTTTGTAGGCCGGATAAGTCGTTCGCGCCGCATCCGGCATAACGTAACGCACGTTGTCAGTCTGCTGAAATCGCCAGTTACACTCTGTCGATTTTTTCAGATTGTAGGCAAACATAGCTCATCTATATGATAGGTCCCCCTGGAGCAGTGAAGGAGCACTGACCGTGGATCTACCTAATCATCCGACGCTCTCTGCGGCGTTAAAAATAATCGCCACGGGGATCGCCTTACCCCCTGATAAAATCACCTCTCAACAACTGGATGTTCAGTTAAATAAACCTGCGGGCTACGTTGAGCGACGTTCCGGGATTTGCTGGCGTTATTTTGCCAGCAACGACGCCAGCCAGGCCGAACTGGCGGCAGAAGCTTTGCATAATGCGTTAACAGCGGCTGCCTTAAAACCTTCTGATATCGATCTGCTAATTTGTGCGTCAGCCATTGCCGTACAGGCATTACCCTGTAGCGCAATTCATATTCTTAAAGCCGCTGCCATGCCCGCAGGCGTTGCCGGGTTTGATATCAACAGCAGCTGCGTGAGCTTTATTTCCGCTCTGGAAGTCGCTGCCGGATTATTAAACTGTGGAGCATACCGACGGATTGCCATCGTCTCGGCAGATATCGCTTCACGCGGTATCGACTGGGATCATGAAGAGTCGTCTTTAATTTTTGGTGATGGCGCGGCGTGCGCGATTGTCGAGCGGGGTGATGGTCGCAGCGGGATTATCGCCAGCCTGATCGAGATGTATCCCGAAGGTAACGAGCTGTGTGAAATTCGTGCTGGCGGCACGCGGCGTAATCCTCGTTCAGGCATCAGTGATAACGACTTCCTTTTTCATATGCAGGGGAAACCGCTGTTTCGTTTTGCCTCTTCGCTTATTGAAAACTATTTTTCGCGCTTACTGCAAAAAAGCGGCCTGCAACTGGCTGATATTGGCACTGTTGTTCCACATCAGGCCAGTCATCTTTCCCTTGAACATATGCGTAAACGGCTGCGAGTGCCGGAATCTGCGCTTATTGATGTCTACCGTTTCTACGGCAATCAGGTCGCGGCCTCTATCCCCACGGCGCTGCATGAAGCGGTGATTAGCGGTCGTTTTACTGCGAATAAACCGGCGATGTTGATTGGCACAGCGGCGGGATTAACGCTGGCTGGCATGGTGCTTTTACCGTGAAAATCCTTGTAACGGGGGCAACCAGCGGCCTGGGGCGAAATGCTGTGCAATATTTGTTGGAGTCGGGTGTTTCGGTTGTCGCAACAGGGCGAAATCGCGAGGTGGGCAAAAAACTGACGAGCGAAGGCGCGCAGTTTGTGGCTCTCGACTTAACCGAGGCAACTGAGGATGACTGCGCCCGATTGATGGACGGCTGCGATGCCGTCTGGCACTGTGCGGCTAAGTCCTCACCCTGGGGCGACAAAACGGCATTCTGGCTTGCCAATGTCAAAGCGACCCACACCCTGGCACAGGCGGCAGGCAGGCTGAATATTCCCCGGTTTATCCATATCTCCACGCCTGCGGTTTACTTTGATTTCCAACATCACTATGACCTGAAAGAAACGTATCTTGCGCGAGCATTCTCCAGCCATTACGCCAGCAGTAAATATGCCGCTGAGCAGACTATTGCCGGGGCAGTAGCACGATATCCTGCCACAACGTTTATTCTTTTGCGCCCACGCGGGCTTTTTGGCCCTCATGACCAGGTGATTGTTCCCCGTTTGATGCAGCAGTTGCAACAGGGCGGCGGCAGTTTACGTTTACCGCGCGGGGGCGAAGCGTTACTGGATCTCACGTTCGTGCAAAACGTGGTGTATGCCATGCAGCTCGCAACGCAAGTCGAAGGTTTACGCTCTGGCAGTATTTACAACATCAGCAATCATCAGCCGCAGCAGCTATCGGTGATGCTTGACGCCTTGCTGCGCCAGCAACTGGGTTTGAATTACCGCATTGCTACCGTTCCCTGGCCTTTGCTTTCTCTGGTCGCGCGCGGCCTGGAACTGTACGGAAAATGCGTTAACCAGGAACCCATCATCACACGTTACAGCGCCGGTACAGTCTGTTTTGATATGACGTTGAGTGCGCGAAAGGCCATTGCCGAGTTGGGATATCACCCGCGCTTTTCGATGGAAGAAGGCATTGCAATCACAGGACAATGGCTGAGGGAACATGGCAAAAATAACTGCTTTTGAAATGGGCTGGTGTACCCATATTGGCTGCATTGCGCTGAAAGGGGCAGGGATGAAAGTGTGTAAATTCCCCGCCCGCGCCTGGCTGCTGGAAGCGGGCGAGAAACGCTGGCTGTGGGACACCGGTTATTCTTCGTGGTTTGAACATTACACGCAATCCGGCGTATTTCGTCTTTATCGCCAGGTCACGCCGGTTTATTACGATCCGCAACAGGCGCTGGTGCGGCAACTTTGCGCAAACGGACTGGCGGCGAAAGATGTTGATGCGATTATTCTGTCGCATTTTCATGCCGATCATATTGCCGGTCTGCGCGATTTCCCTTATGTCGCCTGCATCTGTTCTGGTGAAGGCTGGCGGCAGGTAAGAACGCTGCGTGGCATAGCAGCACTGCGTCAGGCCTTTGTGCCAGGGCTGATCCCGGAAAATTTTGAGTCCTCATTGCGCTTTATTGAAAGTTTTTCATCGGTGAATTTACCCCCAGAACTGGCGCCGTTTGAGTACGGCTATTTGCTGCCAGAAAGTAATGGCGAAATTATCCTCGTGCCGCTTGCGGGTCATGCTGCCGGACATATTGGTGCGTTTGTGTTAACCGACAATGGCTGGACTTTACTGGCTGCCGATGCAGCATGGGCGCCAGCTAACTACCGCGAACTGCGGGGACCTTCTCCGCTGGCGCATCTGGTTATGTCGGACAGCCACGCTTACTACCGCACGCTTGGGCAATTGCATCAGCTTTGGCAAAACGGCGCAGTGGAGATTCGTTTGTGCCACGAGGGGGATTTATGATCCCGTTGGCCTTGCTCTGGCGCTACTTTCGTACCTGCCGGCTGCGTTTCACCGATCGCCAGACGCTGGAAAACTGGCAGGCAAAACGGCTGCATCAGTTCCGGCAAAATGTCTTATCTAAAAGCCCGTGGTTTCAGCGTTATCTGGCATTGCCGTTTAACCAGTGGCCATTGATGGAGAAAGCGTTAATGATGACGCACTTCGATGAGATGAATACCGCAGGTTTAAAGTGCGATGAGCTTCTCGCCTGTGCGATGCGCAGTGAACAAAGCCGTGATTTCAAACCCCGCGTTGGTACGTTCAGCGTTGGACTTTCATCTGGCACATCGGGGCGTCGTGGACTTTTCGTGGTTAGCCCGCACGAGCAACAGATGTGGGCCGCCGGTGTGCTGGCAAAAGTGTTACCTGACGGTTTATTTGCCAAAGAGCGGGTGGCGCTGTTTTTGCGTGCGGACAACAACCTTTATCAAAGCGTGAATAACCGCTGGTTAAGTCTCGATTTTTACGATCTGCTAGCGCCATTTCAGGCGCAACTCAAACTTCTCGAACAGCGAGCGCCCACGATTATTGTCGCACCTGCCCAGGTATTACGTGCGCTGGCGCTGGCGGTCATTGCCGGAGAGTTAACGCTAAAGGTTAAAAAAGTGATTTCAGTGGCGGAAATTCTGGAGCCGCAGGATCGGGAATTACTGCGCAACGTGTTCAACAATGTGGGTGAGATCTATCAGGCGACAGAGGGATTTCTCGCTTCTACCTGCCGTTGTGGCATGTTACATCTCAATGAAGAATTTGTTCACATTGAACCGCAATGGCTGGATGAGCACCGTTTCGTGCCGATCGTCACTGACTTTACCCGTACCACGCAGCCGGTGGTGCGTTATCGACTGGATGACGTGCTGGTGGCAAGTGAACAGCCATGTCCCTGTGGCAGTGCGACAATGACGATTGCGCGTATCGAAGGGCGGCAGGATGACCAACTGCAACTGCCGACAAGAACTGGCGATATGCAGACCGTTTTTGCCGATGCCTGTAGTCGTGTGCTGGCGATAACGCTGCCGCTAACGGCCGATTATCGGCTGCTACAAACCGGGCCAGCACAATTGACGTTAATAGCCGATTGTGAGCTGCGGATGCTGGAGCATTGCCGGGAGGCGTTGAATGCCTTGTTTATACGCCAGGATATCGCAGTGGAGAAATTGATATGGTCGCTGGAATCGCAAACTGTGCCAGTCGCTTTTGCAGCCAAGCGGCGGCGCATTGTGCGTCAGTGGGGGCGGGAATGAGTATTCTACTGCTACGCCTGAAACAGATGTTGCTGGGCTGGGGAACCGTTGGGGTTATCTACAACATTAGCGACTCCCTGCAAGGTGAGGGATATCAATTAACCCCGTCAGTAATTGATAATTTAATTGCGTTTTCTCCTTCTGCCGTGTGGCTGTATCTCTCGTTTTTTCTAATTGTGCCGTTAGGTTATTTATCCACGCCACTTTGCCATCTGAGCTGGCTGGTACGGTCAATGCAACTTTCGGCACTGGTAGCTGGCCTGTTTTATCTTCTCTGGCCCACAACAATGCAATACCCCTCATTTGGACAGTCGAGGATATCTGCGGATGCACTAAACGGGCTGATAGCGATTGACTCAAGCCAGAACTGTTTTCCCTCATTACACGCGGCGCTTACGCTGTTGGCAGTATGGGCGATTGCCAAAAAGGGGAACCGTTGGCTGACGTTATTGAGCGTAGTCTGGGCGATAGCCATCGCCTTTTCGATCCTGCAATTACGCAGACATTTATTTATCGATTTAGTCGGCGGCGCGTTGATGGCGTCAATTTGCGGTTGGATATGCGCAACATACGAGAAAAGGAAGACGCGTTATGAGTGATTTATTGTTCCCCATCATATCGATGGTGCTGTTGGTGTTAGCCGAAGCGGGCGTGTTGCAGATTTCCAGGCGGCAAAAAGTGGACTGGCTGGATGTGATTTTTAATATTAACTCCGGTCATATGATGCTGTGGTTATTTCGCTGCCTGGAAGTGCTCTGCTATGGCCTGGTGGTCAATCACTTTAGCCTTGGGCTGTTTGATAATGCACCGATGCTCCTGCTGTGGCTGTTTACTATTCTGGCGTGGAATTTCGGCTTTTACTGGCTGCATCGCTGGCATCATGAGATGCGCCCGCTGTGGGCGGTACATGTGGTGCATCATCAGGGGGAACACTACAACCTGTCATTAGGTGTGCGGAACTCGTGGTACTCCTCGTTAACCTCAATCCCGTTTTTTATGCTGCTGGCGATGCTTGGTGTGCCGTTGCAGGTCTTTTTGGCAGTTTCTATTATTCACTACAGTTGGCAGTTTTTTAACCATAACGCGCTCACGCCGAAACTGGGCTGGCTGGAAAAAGTACTGATCACGCCTTCGCACCATCGCGTCCATCATCTGAATGAAAAGCAATATGCCGATACCAATTACGGCGGCACCTTTTTGTTATGGGATAAACTTTTCGGTTCCTGGAGTGCAGGGCCGGATCATGACGTGGCCTATGGCGTAAAAAATAGTCGATCGTCGTGCAACCCGATGCGTGAAAGTAACCTGCCGTTTTTACGCTTAATGGGCTTTCGCTCATTTGGCAAAGCGATTGAACGTCGCTACCAGAGTTCTCCGTGGGCGGTGGGGGCAGGGGTGATCCTGCTGTTTATGCTGGTGCTTGGCTACATCCAGCAATATGGCTATGGCATTGAGTTTATTACCAGTGAGCAGGCTGTATTATTTGTGTTGCTGGTGGCAGGCTCAGTAGCCTTAGGGGGGATGAGCGACGGGCAGCGTTGGGGAATGATTCTGTGGTGCTCTGTGACGTTGTCACTACTCTATTTTATTCTTTATAGGTGCTCATGGAGCACTCTGCTCTGGAAGGGATTAGCGGGCATTTTGCTGGCCCATTGCGTGTTATTCGTGATCGGTGTGGGACGTAAGTCACTAAGGAAACGCTATGAACCTGTTTAATCCCGACAGGTTGATTACTTTTCCTGCCGATGATCCGCAACTGGTGAAACAACTGCAAAACGGTACGAAAGTTTATCTGGCGAAATCAGGCGATCATCGGTATGCCGACGGCTGGGCATTCGCCAAAATGGTAGTGTTGATTTTTGTTGGTCTATCCTGTTATTCACTGGCGTTGTCTCAAAGTCAGTGGGGACTGTACTTATTGTGGTATCTGGCGATGATGTTTTGCGCCATGCTGTTAGCGGTCAATGTGGTGCATGACGCTTCGCATGATGCGTTTTTGCGCGGTAAAAAGGCCAATGCCTGGCTTAACCGGTGGGTTGCGTTCCCGATGGGGCTTGATCCGGATTGCTGGCGGGTGCGCCACGTTCGCTTTCATCACGGCTTTACCAATATTGAATTTTACGATCCAGATACCGCAGAAAATGGCATTCTTCGCCAGACTCCGTGGCAGCGGTGGCGACCTTTTATGCGCCAGCAACATCGCTACTGGCCGCTGGTCGCGGCGCTCACCTTTCCCTGGTATATCTGGGGGGTAGACTGGCTCGATCGCGCCGGGTATACGCCGGTAACGCGTCATCTGGCTGAGCGTGGCCTTGCTGGCTGGGGGTATTTCTTAGCCGGAAAACTGGCGCATTGTGCGCTGTGCCTGATACTTCCCTGGCTTCTGTCTGAATTTGGTTTTATGACCATCCTGCTAACGTATCTGCTTAGCCAGTTGCTGGCGTCACTGATCTTTGTGATGTTGATTATCGGCACGCACTGGGCAAAGGGGCATACGCAGTTACCGCCGGAAGAGGGCAAAATGGTAAGAGGCAGGCTGGCGCATACTTTCGCCACCACCTTTGACTGGACGCCACAACCTGCATGGCTGGGCTACTGGCTGGGCGGAATTAATTTGCATCTTACCCATCATCTGTTTCCTCACTGGCATCATCGTCATTATCCAGCGTTAAGCCGCATTATTGAGCAAATCGCCACACAGCAAGGGCTGGATTATCAGTTGTTGACGTTAGCGGATTTGTTGAGGCTACAGCAGCAGTTTTTGCGGCGAATGGGGGAGAAGCCGAAGGATTGAGAGAAGAATTAAATGATGGTGGTGGGGGAAGGATTCGAACCTTCGAAGTCGATGACGGCAGATTTACAGTCTGCTCCCTTTGGCCGCTCGGGAACCCCACCACGGGGTAATGCTTTTTACTGGCCTGCTCCCTCATTGGGAAGCGGGGCGCATCATACCAAATGACACGCCGCTGTAAAGCGTTACGTTGAGAAAAATGAACTGGTTGCGTAATTTTCATCCGTAACGGATTAAAGGCAACCAGTTATTTTTGCTGGCGATTAAAGAATAATCGTCCGGTTACCGTAAACAAACACACGTTGCGCCAAAACCTGGTAAAGGGCGCGGCTTAATACGTTTTTCTCGACGTCACGACCTGCACGCATCATATCTTCGGCTGTATAAGTGTGATCCACATGAATAACGTCCTGCATAATGATTGGACCTTCATCCAGATTGTCATTTACATAGTGTGCCGTTGCGCCAATTATCTTCACGCCGCGTTCATAGGCTTGATGATACGGACGTGCCCCAATAAACGCCGGCAGGAATGAGTGGTGAATATTGATAATTTTATTCGGGAAGCGCGCTACAAATTCCGGCGTTAATACGCGCATATACTTCGCCAGCACAACGTAATCAGGCTGATAAGCATCAATGGCATCCGCCATCTTTTGATCGTGCTCGTTGCGACTTAATCCTTCATGGCTGACCAGTTCAAATGGAATATCAAAACGTTCAACCAGCGAACGCAAGGTATCGTGGTTGCCGATGACTGCCGCGATTTCCACATCCAGTCCACCGTAATTGGCTTTCATCAGCAGATCGCCAAGGCAATGCGCTTCTTTAGTGACCAGAATGACTATCCGGCGACGACCGGCGGGATTTAGTTCGCGCACAGAGCCTTCCGGCAATGCGCTATCGAGATCCGCCAGCAGGGTCGAATCATTAAAAATGCCTTCCAGTTCCGTGCGCATAAAAAAGCGTCCGGTACGATGATCAACAAATTCATTGTTCTGCACGATATTTAACTCGTGCTTGTAGCAAATATTAGTAATGCGCGCGATTAGACCTTTTTGATCCGGACAAATAGTACGCAGAACTTTTCGTTGGAGTGAGTGCATTGCTGGAAAAACCTTGTTGAGAGTGTTTGCTAAACCGTACCGTCAACCATTATTGGCCGCAGCACTTTTTAAATTTTTTACCTGAACCACAAGGGCAGGGATCGTTGCGGCCAAACTGTGGACGTGTACCGTCAATATAGTACCACTGACCGTTTTCTTTCAAAAATCGCGAACGTTCAATTATCGCTCCTGTTTTGCCCTGTTCGGCAAATCGGGCGACGAAGCTAACATAACCTACGTTATCTCCTTCGTGATATGAACGCTCAAATACGTTCAGCCCTAACCATTCGGTATGCGCAAATCCGGCAATCAATTCGGCACGTAACGCCGCTGCGCCACAGGACGGATGCCAGGTCTTAATTAAATAATCTGCGTCCTGCATCACAAAAGCGCAGTAACGCGAACGCATGAGATGTTCTGGATCAGGTGCGACCTTTTCACCAGACACATAACGGTGGCAACATAGGCTATACTCGACAGCACTACCACAGGGACAAAGCTCAGACACAAATAATCTCCCTGGAAACAATAACGGCGTATTAATCGCCTGCGTAGCACTATGTTAACCGAGCAGTAGCGATGTGGCTACGGCTGCATTCCAGGGGAAGCCTTCAGGAACAATGAGAAAGATAAAAATAGGGCTGGCGCTAGGATCTGGCGCGGCGCGAGGATGGTCGCATATTGGCGTCATTAACGCGCTTAAAAAAATGGGCATTGAAATAGATATCGTCGCAGGATGTTCAATCGGTTCGCTGGTGGGCGCAGCCTATGCATGCGATCGCCTGACCGCGCTTGAACAGTGGGTTACCTCTTTTAGCTATTGGGATGTTTTACGGCTGATGGATCTTTCCTGGCAGCGTGGTGGATTGTTGCGCGGTGAGCGTGTGTTCAACCAGTACCGCGAAATTATGCCGGAAACAGAGATCGAAAATTGTTCACGCCGTTTCGCTGCGGTCGCCACTAATTTAAGCACGGGGCGAGAACTGTGGTTTACCGAAGGCGACCTCCATCTTGCTATTCGTGCATCATGCAGCATCCCCGGCCTGATGGCGCCGGTCGCTCATAACGGCTATTGGCTGGTTGATGGCGCAGTTGTTAATCCGATTCCTATTTCCCTCACGCGTGCGATGGGCGCTGATATTGTGATTGCGGTCGATCTGCAGCACGATGCTCATTTAATGCAACAAGATCTCCTTTCATTTAATGTCAGTGAAGATAATGGCGAGAACGACGATCCTCTCCCGTGGCATGCGCGTCTGAAAGAACGATTAGGTAGTATAACTGCACGTCGGGCAGTGACTGCGCCAACCGCAACAGAGATTATGACCACGTCTATCCAGGTGTTGGAAAACCGTCTTAAACGAAACCGTATGGCTGGGGATCCGCCTGATATTCTGATTCAACCTTTATGCCCGCAGATATCCACTCTGGATTTTCATCGCGCAAATGCTGCCATTGCGGCAGGACAATTAGCGGTAGAGAAAAAAATGGATGAACTTTTACCGCTGGTTCGAACCAACGTTTTGACCTGATTTTTTATCTACACTTAAGTTAATTCTGACAGGCACTGATGGCAATAGCATGTCACTATTGAATAAAGCCAGTCAGGGGAGAGAACATGACGCAGCCATTGGTCGGAAAACAGATTCTCATAGTTGAAGATGAGCCAGTCTTTCGCTCGCTTCTGGATTCATGGTTTTCCTCATTGGGAGCAACAACAGTACTGGCGGCTGATGGGGTGGATGCCCTTGAGCTACTGGGCGGTTTAACACCCGATCTGATGATATGTGATATTGCAATGCCAAGAATGAATGGCTTAAAACTGCTGGAACATATACGCAACCGGGGAGACCAAACCCCGGTTCTGGTGATTTCTGCTACGGAAAATATGGCAGATATTGCGAAAGCATTACGACTGGGTGTGGAAGATGTTTTGCTGAAACCAGTTAAAGACCTTAACCGCTTGCGTGAGATGGTTTTTGCTTGCCTGTATCCCAGTATGTTTAACTCCAGGGTTGAGGAAGAAGAAAGACTTTTTCGCGATTGGGATGCAATGGTCGATAATCCGACAGCTGCCGCGAAATTATTGCAAGAATTACAACCACCGGTTCAGCAGGAGATTTCCCATTGCCGGGTTAATTATCGCCAACTCGTTGCTGTTGATAAACCTGGTCTGGTACTTGATATTGCAGCACTTTCGGAAAACGATCTGGCTTTTTATTGCCTTGATGTAACCCGTGCTGGACATAATGGCGTCCTTGCCGCCTTGTTATTACGTGCGTTGTTTAATGGCTTATTACAAGAACAGCTTGCGCACCAGAATCAACCTTTGCCTGAGTTAGGCGCGTTATTGAAGCAGGTAAACCATTTACTACGCCAGGCCAATCTGCCCGGTCAATTTCCTCTATTAGTCGGCTATTATCATCGTGAATTAAAAAATCTCATTCTGGTATCCGCAGGCTTGAATGCGACGTTGAATGCGGGTGAACACCAGATTCAAATCAGTAATGGCGTTCCGTTAGGAACATTAGGCAACACTTATTTGAATCAATTGAGTCAGCGATGTGATGCCTGGCAATGCCAAATTTGGGGCGCTGGTGGAAGGCTACGCTTGATGTTGTCTGCGAATTGAGCAAACGATAATTTGGGATAAAATTGCATTACCCGCTAATGTCGGCTGGTGGTACTATCGTCGCCATTCGTATAAGTAATTGTCTTAATTATGTTAACTCGCTTCCTTTTCGGAACCAGGCGTCGCCAGGGTACTGATATACTGGGATGTGATACAGAAATATGAACACGTTCAATACACGAACAGTCCAGGAGAATTTAAATGGCTGCCATTAACACGAAAGTCAAAAAAGCCGTTATCCCCGTAGCGGGATTAGGAACCAGGATGTTGCCGGCGACGAAAGCTATCCCGAAAGAGATGCTACCGCTTGTCGATAAGCCATTAATTCAATACGTCGTGAATGAATGTATTGCGGCTGGTATTACTGAAATTGTGCTGGTGACTCACTCATCGAAAAACTCTATTGAAAACCACTTTGATACTAGTTTTGAACTGGAAGCAATGCTGGAAAAACGTGTAAAACGCCAGCTGCTTGATGAAGTGCAGTCTATTTGCCCGCCGCACGTAACTATTATGCAAGTTCGTCAGGGGCTGGCGAAAGGTTTAGGGCACGCAGTATTGTGTGCTCACCCGGTAGTTGGTGATGAACCTGTGGCTGTTATTCTGCCTGACGTTATTCTGGATGAATATGAATCCGATTTGTCGCAGGATAACCTCGCAGAGATGATCCGCCGCTTTGATGAAACTGGGCATAGCCAGATCATGGTTGAGCCTGTTGCTGATGTGACTGCATATGGTGTTGTGGATTGCAAAGGCGTGGATTTAGCGCCGGGTGAAAGTGTACCTATGGTCGGTGTAGTAGAAAAACCGAAAGCAGATGTTGCACCGTCCAATCTCGCTATTGTTGGTCGTTACGTACTTAGCGCCGATATTTGGCCGCTGCTGGCAAAAACTCCTCCGGGAGCAGGCGATGAAATTCAACTTACCGATGCTATTGATATGCTGATCGAAAAAGAAACGGTTGAAGCCTATCACATGAAAGGGAAGAGCCATGACTGCGGTAATAAATTAGGTTACATGCAGGCTTTCGTTGAATACGGTATTCGTCACAACTCGCTGGGTGCTGAATTTAAAGCCTGGCTTGAAGAAGAGATGGGCATTAAGAAGTAACACCAATAGCGGTGTTTTCTACGAAACGGCATTGAGTTATCAATGCCGTTTTTTTATAGCTTATTCTTATTGGATAGTCTTAAAACGGACAATAAAAAATCCCGCCAATGGCGGGATTTTAAGCGAGCGTAATCTAAAAAAGATTATTACTTGATCAGGAAATCGTCGAGGGATTTACCTTGCTCATCCATTGCTTTTTTGATTACAGCCGGAGTACGACCCTGGCCAGTCCAGGTTTTGGTTTCGCCGTTCTCGTCAACGTAGCTATATTTAGCTGGACGCTGTGCGCGTTTAGCTTTGGTGCCGGATTTAACAGCCGCCATGCTATTCAGCAGTTCGTTCGGGTCAATACCGTCAGCGATCAGCATTTCACGATATTGTTGCAGTTTACGAGTGCGTTCTTCAACTTCAGCAGCAGCCGCACTTTCTTCTTCGCGACGCTCGTTAACAACTACTTCTAATTTTTCCAGCATTTCTTCCAGCGTTTCAAGTGTACATTCTCTTGCTTGCGCACGAAGAGTACGGATGTTGTTCAGAATTTTAAGTGCTTCGCTCATTGTAGTAATCTCAAACTTATATTGGGGTGGTTTGTTGAGGTAATAATAGAGCCTTAAATTCAGTTGTGCAATAGCCAGGAATGTAAGGAATTCAAAATTGTTCTTTATTTTGTGCCGCCAATAAATATCTTTTCATAAAATTAGCCAGAAAAGATGCGGCATATAGCCCTATTTGCACCGATGATTTCGCATCATCTAAGGTTAAAACTTCCTGATTCATGTCACATTTTATGTAGGGATTAATACGCGCTGACGTCTTTTACTCTTCGGTATTAGTCATGTTTACGAAAAATCCTCTATTAAGAGAATGATGAAAAGAAGAACAGTCGCAATAAGTGCAGGGACTTCGTATTGCCGTATCCTGGAGGTCAACAGAGGGTTATTACTTGTGCAACAAGTTAAAGATTGTGAATAGTTACCAGGAGTCATTTACGCGGTTATAACAAGCAAAAACAGACACAATGATAGCTCTGAAGGATTATGTCATCCTTCTTAAGGAATGATGTATATACGCTCTTCTGCGTGTACTGTTGGGCTGTAAAACTGGCGAATTATGATAAACTTCAGCCAACTTTATTTCATATCATTGAGGGCCTGTGGCTGATGGCACAGCTATATTTCTACTATTCCGCAATGAACGCGGGTAAGTCTACGGCATTGTTGCAATCTTCATACAATTACCAGGAACGCGGTATGCGGACCGTCGTATATACGGCGGAAATTGACGATCGTTTCGGGGCAGGGAAAGTCAGCTCGCGTATAGGTTTGTCATCACCGGCAAAATTATTTAACCAAAATTCATCATTATTTGATGAGATTCGTGCGGAACATGAACAACAGGCAATTCATTGTGTACTGGTTGATGAATGCCAGTTTTTAACCAGGCAACAAGTATATGAATTATCGGAGGTTGTCGATCAACTCGATATACCTGTTCTTTGTTATGGTTTACGTACAGATTTTCGCGGTGAATTATTTACCGGTAGTCAATACTTACTGGCATGGTCAGACAAACTGGTCGAATTAAAAACTATCTGCTTTTGTGGTCGTAAAGCAAGCATGGTGCTACGTCTTGATCAAGAGGGTAGGCCTTATAACGAAGGCGAGCAGGTAGTTATTGGTGGTAATGAGCGTTATGTCTCGGTTTGCCGTAAACACTATAAAGAAGCGTTAGAAGTCGGTTCTTTGACGGCTATTCAAGAAAGACATCAACACGATTAATAAGATTTTCTTTACTGACAGGATGAATCGAGGCTTTTATCCTGTCAGTTCGTTTTACTAACTTCTTCCGAGCCATAATCCTTTCTCTACTCCTAACCATCGCTAAAAACGTAACAGAACGATTTAGTGCTTCGTCATCTACGATGTTGAGTCATTTTCAGGTTATCGCGGTTTGTGCGCATTAGATAACAGTATATATATGAGAATACTAATGCTGTTGGGTTATTTGACTTTGTGTAGCGTGTGGCGAAAACAAAAAAAACGGCCCCAAAAGGGACCGTTTATGAGGATGTACAGAGTTACTGATTAAGCGGATTTCTTCGCTTTTTTCTCTGCTTTAGCTGGAGCTGCTTCCTTTGCTGCCGGTGCTCCTTCTACGTAATCACGACCATAGTAGGTATCCAGCAGAATCTGTTTCAGCTCGGAGATCAGCGGGTAACGCGGGTTAGCGCCGGTGCACTGGTCATCGAATGCGTCTTCAGACAGTTTATCTACGTTCGCCAGGAAGTCAGCTTCCTGAACGCCAGCCTCACGGATAGATTTCGGAATACCCAGTTCTGCTTTCAGCGTTTCCAGCCATGCCAGCAGTTTCTCGATCTTCGCAGCAGTACGGTCACCCGGTGCGCTCAGACCCAGATGGTCTGCGATTTCAGCATAACGACGACGAGCCTGCGGACGATCGTACTGGCTGAATGCAGTCTGCTTGGTCGGGTTGTCATTCGCGTTGTAGCGGATAACGTTACAAATCAGCAGGGCGTTGGCCAGACCGTGCGGAATATGGAACTGGGAACCCAGTTTGTGCGCCATTGAGTGACATACACCCAGGAAGGCGTTCGCAAACGCGATACCCGCGATAGTTGCCGCACTGTGAACACGTTCACGCGCTACCGGGTTTTTAGCCCCTTCGTGGTAAGACGCTGGCAGATATTCTTTGAGCAGTTTCAGCGCCTGCAGAGCCTGACCGTCAGAGAACTCAGATGCCAGTACAGAAACATAAGCTTCCATGGCGTGAGTGACTGCGTCCAGACCACCGAAAGCACACAGAGACTTCGGCATATCCATAACCAGGTTGGCGTCAACAATCGCCATATCCGGGGTCAGTGCATAGTCTGCCAGCGGATATTTCTGACCTGTTGCGTCGTCGGTTACAACCGCAAACGGAGTCACTTCAGAACCTGT
Source organism: Escherichia sp. 93.0816 (assembly GCF_013368855.2). Lineage (NCBI taxonomy): Bacteria > Pseudomonadati > Pseudomonadota > Gammaproteobacteria > Enterobacterales > Enterobacteriaceae > Escherichia > Escherichia sp. 93.0816. The sequence continues at coordinate 151,687 of NZ_JABWNC020000005.1, forward strand.
ACCGGAAGTGGTGGTGACGGCGATCATTTTCGCTTTCACGCCCATTTTCGGGAACTTGTAGATACGTTTACGGATATCCATAAAGCGCAGCGCCAGTTCTTCGAAGTGAGTTTCTGGATGTTCGTACATAACCCACATGATTTTCGCGGCGTCCATCGGGGAACCACCACCCAGCGCGATGATCACGTCTGGCTTGAAGGAGTTCGCCAGTTCGGCACCTTTACGAACGATGCTCAGTGTCGGGTCAGCTTCAACTTCAAAGAAGACTTCAGTTTCAACGCCGGCAGCTTTCAGTACAGAAGTAATCTGGTCAGCATAACCGTTGTTGAACAGGAAGCGGTCAGTCACGATGAGCGCACGTTTGTGGCCATCAGTAATCACTTCATCCAGCGCGATTGGCAGTGAGCCACGGCGGAAGTAGATAGATTTCGGAAGTTTGTGCCACAACATGTTTTCAGCTCGCTTAGCAACGGTTTTCTTGTTGATCAAGTGTTTTGGACCAACGTTTTCAGAGATGGAGTTACCACCCCAGGAACCACAACCCAGAGTCAGGGAAGGTGCGAGTTTGAAGTTATACAGGTCACCGATACCACCCTGAGAAGCCGGGGTGTTGATCAGGATACGGGCAGTTTTCATTTTCTGACCGAAGTAGGCAACGCGTGCCGGTTGGTTATCCTGGTCGGTGTACAGGCAAGAGGTATGACCGATACCGCCCATGGCAACCAGTTTCTCTGCTTTCTCTACCGCGTCTTCGAAATCTTTTGCACGGTACATTGCCAGAGTCGGGGACAGTTTTTCATGTGCAAACGGTTCGCTTTCATCAACAACGGTCACTTCACCGATCAGAATCTTAGTGTTTTCTGGTACAGAGAAGCCCGCCAGTTCAGCAATTTTATAAGCCGGTTGACCAACGATAGCTGCGTTCAGTGCGCCGTTTTTCAGGATAACGTCCTGAACGGCTTTCAGCTCTTTACCCTGCAGCATGTAACCGCCGTGGGTAGCGAAACGTTCACGTACAGCGTCATAAACAGAGTCAACAACAACAACAGACTGTTCAGAAGCACAGATTACGCCGTTGTCGAAGGTTTTGGACATCAGTACGGATGCAACTGCACGTTTGATATCTGCGGTTTCATCGATAACAACCGGAGTGTTACCAGCACCTACACCGATTGCCGGTTTACCGGAGCTGTATGCTGCTTTAACCATGCCCGGACCACCGGTCGCGAGAATCAGGTTAATGTCAGGGTGGTGCATCAGCGCGTTGGACAGTTCAACAGAAGGTTGATCGATCCAGCCAATCAGATCTTTCGGTGCACCAGCAGCGATAGCAGCCTGCAGAACGATATCAGCAGCTTTGTTGGTTGCATCTTTTGCACGCGGATGCGGAGAGAAGATGATGGCGTTGCGGGTCTTCAGGCTGATCAGCGATTTGAAGATTGCAGTTGAAGTCGGGTTAGTCGTTGGAACGATACCGCAGATAATACCGATTGGTTCAGCGATAGTGATAGTACCGAAAGTGTCGTCTTCAGACAGAACACCGCAGGTTTTTTCATCTTTATAGGCGTTGTAGATATATTCAGAAGCAAAGTGGTTTTTAATTACTTTATCTTCGACGATACCCATGCCGGATTCGGCAACGGCCATTTTCGCGAGTGGGATTCGAGCATCTGCGGCAGCCAGAGCGGCGGCGCGGAAGATTTTATCAACTTGCTCTTGAGTGAAACTGGCATATTCACGCTGGGCTTTTTTTACACGCTCTACGAGTGCGTTAAGTTCAGCGACATTAGTAACAGCCATAATGCTCTCCTGATAATGTTAAACTTTTTTAGTAAATCATCTGCTCGAATACGAGAGTATAGTCAGTGTGGTGATGATTTGCTTAACCTATGAAAATCAAAAGCTTACTCGCGCTCACACTCACTGTGATTTACTAAAAGAGTTTAAACATTAGAGAGACTAATCTCTAATGCGTCACTTCCAGGTGGCGTAAGCAAGATTACTCACTTCTGGGTACTGATTACGTGATCTAGATCAAAATTCCGCAAAGCTGACACCTTTCAGCTCCGCTTTTAGCTATAAAAGCTAATAGTTAATAAATTGTAGTATTTATTGTTGGCTACATTAGCATGTTTTGCACGACTAGATAACAATAATGAATGATAGTAATTTTAAGCGGTTAGGAGGTGAAAAATGCTGCCAAAAGGCGTATTGTCAGCGCGTATTTTTTTACCTTTGTTTATGGCTAACATTATCCGGCTTTTGCTTCGGAGCTAACCGTGATTCAGACACTCTTTGATTTTCCCGTTTACTTTAAATTTTTCATCGGGTTATTTGCGCTGGTTAACCCGGTTGGGATTATCCCCGTGTTTATCAGTATGACCAGCTATCAGACTGCGGCAGCGAGAAACAAAACAAATCTGACTGCCAACCTGTCGGTAGCGATTATCTTGTGGATCTCGCTTTTTCTCGGCGACACGATTCTGCAACTTTTTGGAATATCGATTGATTCGTTCCGCATCGCGGGCGGCATACTGGTGGTTACAATTGCGATGTCGATGATCAGCGGTAAGCTTGGTGAGGATAAACAGAACAAACAAGAGAAATCAGAAACCGCAATTCGAGAAAGCATCGGCGTTGTACCGCTCGCATTGCCTTTGATGGCGGGGCCAGGGGCGATCAGTTCAACTATCGTTTGGGGAACGCGTTATCACAGCATTGGTTATCTGTTCGGCTTTTTTGTGGCAATTGCATTGTTTGCTTTATGTTGCTGGGGCTTATTCCGCATGGCGCCCTGGCTGGTGCGAGTTCTGCGCCAGACCGGTATAAACGTGATTACTCGTATTATGGGGTTGCTGCTGATGGCATTAGGGATTGAATTTATCGTTAATGGAATCAAAGGGATTTTCCCTGGTCTGCTCAATTAATTCCTTTCATACGAAACGGAGCCATGGTGCTCCGTTTTTTCGTCATTATTTTTACTTTTGCCCAGCGCAGTTATCAAAAGCAAACGAAATAGATAAATATTTTTCCTCATATTACAGCTAGTTATAAGAATATCCTTACCCCGCCATTCTCCTCATCATGTTATTTTCGCGACATCATAATCCTGGGTCTTGCTGAAGAATAATTGAAATGATATTAGTAATTCCACTGCGTTTGGCAGAGGAATGTGCTAAATAATGGTCTGTTGTTAAATTATTGTGTATTTCTCTGTCGTGACGGCAACAAGAAAAAACAGACTTGCTTTCCTCGGTTTTATATCATTGTTTTTAAATGATTTTATTGGCGGTCTGATGAGGTCTTTAGATATTGGCGCGGTCAGTAAAAGAGAATTGCTTAACAATTTTGCAAAATGTATTGGCGGGCAAGAAGCGCATTTGATACTTTCCGGCCAACCGTCAGGCGATTTTTTTGGTAATGAGAATAATTAACAATAAAAATTGCTGCATTAAAGAATAAATGTGTCTCGACAGGGGAGACACAGTAGGAACCGACGTAAGGTGGTCGTTCGAATCACCAGAATAAATAAAGTCGGTGATAGCAAAGCGTAACGATATATCAACCTGGCAGCAGAAAGTCTCCGAATCTGTCCAGGGTCCCAACCCGGGATTACACATGCTGGTTAAAGCCAGTAATTATAATGAGGGAGTCCAAAAAACAATGACCAACATCACCAAGAGAAGTTTAGTAGCAGCAGGCGTTCTGGCTGCGCTTATGGCAGGGAATGTTGCGCTGGCGGCTGATGTACCCGCTGGTGTTCAGCTTGCAGAAAAACAAACGCTGGTGCGTAACAATGGTTCTGAAGTTCAGTCATTAGATCCGCACAAAATTGAAGGGGTTCCGGAGTCTAATATCAGTCGCGACCTGTTTGAAGGCTTGCTGGTCAGCGATCTCGATGGTCATCCGGCGCCTGGCGTCGCTGAGTCCTGGGATAATAAAGATGCCAAAGTCTGGACATTCCATCTGCGTAAAGATGCGAAATGGTCCGACGGCACGCCAGTCACTGCGCAGGACTTTGTATACAGTTGGCAACGTTCTGTTGATCCGAACACCGCTTCTCCCTATGCCAGTTATCTACAATATGGGCATATCGCCGGTATTGATGAAATTCTCGAAGGGAAAAAACCGATTACCGATCTCGGCGTGAAAGCCGTCGATGACCACACTTTAGAAGTCACATTAAGTGAGCCTGTTCCGTATTTCTATAAATTACTGGTTCACCCATCGACTTCTCCGGTGCCAAAAGCCGCTATTGAGAAATTCGGCGAGAAATGGACCCAGCCAGGAAATATTGTCACTAACGGTGCCTATACCTTAAAAGATTGGGTCGTTAACGAACGTATCGTTCTTGAGCGCAGCCCGACCTACTGGAACAACGCGAAAACCGTCATTAATCAAGTCACCTATTTGCCGATTGCTTCTGAAGTCACCGATGTTAACCGCTATCGTAGCGGCGAAATTGATATGACCTATAACAACATGCCGATCGAGCTGTTCCAGAAGCTGAAAAAAGAGATCCCGAACGAAGTTCACGTCGATCCGTATCTGTGCACCTACTATTACGAAATTAACAACCAGAAACCGCCATTCAACGACGTGCGTGTGCGTACCGCACTGAAACTGGGTATGGATCGCGATATCATTGTTAATAAAGTGAAAGCACAGGGCGATATGCCAGCCTATGGTTACACTCCTCCTTACACAGATGGTGCAAAATTAACTCAGCCGGAATGGTTTGGCTGGAGCCAGGAAAAACGTAACGAAGAAGCGAAAAAATTGCTGGCTGAAGCGGGCTATACCGCAGATAAACCGTTGACCATTAACCTGCTATATAACACGTCCGATCTGCATAAAAAGCTGGCGATTGCCGCCTCTTCACTGTGGAAGAAAAACATTGGTGTAAACGTCAAACTGGTTAACCAGGAGTGGAAAACCTTCCTCGATACCCGTCACCAGGGAACTTTTGATGTGGCTCGTGCAGGCTGGTGTGCTGACTACAACGAACCAACTTCCTTCCTGAACACCATGCTGTCGAACAGTTCGATGAATACCGCGCATTATAAGAGCCCGGCCTTTGACAGCATTATGGCGGAAACGCTGAAAGCGACTGACGAGGCGCAACGTACTGCACTGTACACCAAAGCAGAACAGCAGCTGGATAAAGATTCGGCCATTGTTCCGGTTTATTACTACGTGAACGCGCGTCTGGTGAAACCGTGGGTTGGGGGTTATACCGGCAAAGATCCGCTGGATAATACCTACACCAGAAATATGTACATTGTGAAGCACTAATGGCAATACGTGGGGCGGGGCTTCCTGCTCCACGGTGTCTGATTTTTATCGCATTACAGAAGGCACTGGCCAGAAGGTACGGCAATGTTAAAATTTATTCTACGTCGCTGTCTGGAAGCGATTCCGACGCTATTTATTCTTATTACTATTTCGTTCTTTATGATGCGTCTGGCGCCGGGAAGTCCGTTCACCGGCGAACGGACGTTACCGCCAGAAGTGATGGCAAATATCGAAGCGAAATATCATCTTAATGATCCGATCATGACACAGTATTTCAGCTACCTGAAACAACTGGCGCATGGCGATTTCGGTCCGTCTTTTAAATATAAAGATTATTCGGTCAATGACCTGGTCGCATCCAGTTTTCCTGTTTCTGCAAAATTGGGGGCAGCCGCGTTTATACTTGCGGTAGTGCTGGGTGTTAGTGCTGGCGTTATTGCCGCATTAAAACAAAACACCAAATGGGACTATACCGTTATGGGGCTGGCAATGACCGGGGTGGTTATCCCCAGTTTTGTGGTTGCGCCGTTATTAGTCATGATATTCGCGATCATATTGCATTGGCTACCAGGCGGTGGCTGGAATGGCGGGGCGCTGAAATTCATGATACTGCCGATGGTTGCGTTGTCTCTTGCCTATATCGCCAGTATTGCGCGTATTACCCGTGGTTCGATGATTGAAGTTTTACATTCCAACTTTATTCGTACTGCCCGCGCGAAAGGTTTGCCTATGCGCAGGATCATCTTTCGCCACGCATTAAAACCTGCTCTGTTACCCGTACTCTCATATATGGGGCCCGCATTTGTCGGCATAATTACCGGTTCTATGGTCATCGAAACCATTTATGGTTTACCTGGGATCGGGCAATTGTTTGTTAATGGTGCGTTGAACCGTGACTATTCATTGGTATTAAGCCTGACCATTCTGGTTGGTGCATTAACCATTTTGTTTAATGCCATTGTCGATGTGCTATATGCGGTTATCGACCCGAAAATCCGTTACTGATACTGGAGCTCGCGATGATGTTAAGTAAGAAAAACAGCGAGACGCTGGAAAATTTCAGTGAAAAGCTGGAGGTCGAAGGGCGCAGCTTGTGGCAGGACGCACGCCGACGTTTTATGCATAACCGTGCGGCGGTCGCCAGTCTGATTGTACTGGTGCTGATTGCGCTGTTTGTTATCCTGGCACCGATGCTTTCGCAATTTGCCTATGATGATACCGACTGGGCAATGATGTCCAGCGCCCCGGATATGGAATCTGGTCATTACTTCGGTACGGACTCATCTGGTCGCGACCTGCTGGTGCGCGTCGCGATTGGCGGACGAATCTCACTCATGGTCGGTGTCGCTGCGGCGCTGGTGGCAGTGGTTGTCGGTACACTTTATGGTTCACTTTCCGGTTATCTTGGCGGCAAAGTGGATTCGGTAATGATGCGTCTGCTGGAAATCCTCAACTCCTTCCCATTCATGTTCTTCGTCATTTTGCTGGTGACCTTTTTCGGTCAAAACATTCTGCTGATTTTTGTAGCGATTGGCATGGTTTCCTGGCTGGATATGGCGCGTATTGTGCGTGGGCAAACCCTGAGTCTGAAGCGCAAAGAGTTTATTGAGGCGGCACAAGTTGGCGGTGTATCTACGCCCGGCATTGTAATTCGCCATATTGTGCCCAACGTGCTCGGCGTGGTGGTGGTCTACGCATCGCTACTGGTGCCAAGCATGATCCTCTTTGAATCCTTTTTAAGCTTCCTGGGGCTGGGTACACAAGAGCCGTTAAGCAGCTGGGGCGCATTGCTGAGCGATGGCGCGAACTCGATGGAAGTCTCTCCGTGGTTACTGCTGTTCCCTGCGGGATTCCTCGTGGTGACGCTGTTTTGTTTCAACTTTATCGGCGATGGCTTGCGTGATGCCCTCGACCCGAAAGATCGTTAAGGAGTGCAGCCATGAGCGTAATTGAAACTGCAACTGTGCCGCTCGCACAACAACAGGCTGACGCACTACTGAACGTGAAAGATTTGCGTGTCACCTTTAGTACCCCGGATGGCGACGTCACGGCGGTCAATGATTTGAATTTTTCCCTGCGTGCCGGGGAAACTCTGGGTATCGTTGGTGAATCTGGTTCGGGTAAATCGCAAACCGCGTTTGCCTTAATGGGGCTGCTGGCTGCCAACGGACATATTGGCGGCTCGGCAACGTTCAATGGGCGAGAAATCCTCAATCTTCCAGAGCGAGAACTCAACAAACTGCGCGCTGAACAAATCTCGATGATTTTTCAGGATCCGATGACCTCATTAAATCCTTATATGCGCGTCGGTGAGCAGTTGATGGAAGTGCTGATGCTGCATAAAAGCATGAGCAAGGCTGAAGCGTTTGAAGAGTCGGTGCGGATGCTTGATGCAGTAAAAATGCCAGAAGCGCGTAAGCGCATGAAGATGTTCCCGCATGAATTTTCTGGTGGGATGCGTCAGCGCGTCATGATTGCGATGGCGTTGCTGTGTCGGCCTAAACTGCTGATTGCCGATGAGCCGACAACCGCGCTGGACGTGACCGTACAGGCGCAGATCATGACGCTATTGAATGAACTGAAGCGGGAATTTAATACCGCCATCATTATGATCACTCACGATCTTGGTGTCGTGGCGGGGATCTGTGACAAAGTGCTGGTGATGTACGCCGGGCGCACGATGGAATATGGCAATGCGCGCGATGTCTTTTATCAACCCGTTCATCCTTATTCTATCGGTTTGCTGAATGCGGTGCCGCGCCTTGATGCGGAAGGTGAAACCATGTTGACCATCCCGGGTAATCCGCCAAACCTGCTACGTTTACCGAAAGGTTGCCCGTTCCAGCCACGTTGTCCGTATGCGATGGAGATTTGTAGTAGTGCGCCGCCGCTGGAAGAGTTTACGCCTGGTCGCCTGCGTGCCTGCTTTAAACCGGTGGAGGAGCTGTTATGAATGCTGTAACCGAAGGAAGAAAAGTCCTCCTCGAAATAGCTGACCTGAAAGTGCACTTTGAGATCAAAGATGGCAAACAGTGGTTCTGGCAACCGACAAAAACGCTGAAAGCGGTCGATGGTGTCACGCTTCGCCTGTATGAAGGGGAAACATTAGGTGTGGTAGGGGAATCGGGATGCGGTAAGTCCACCTTTGCTCGTGCCATCATCGGTTTGGTCAAGGCCACTGACGGTCGTGTTGCCTGGTTAGGCAAAGAGCTGTTGGGGATGAAGCCCGATGAATGGCGTGCCGTTCGTAGTGATATCCAGATGATTTTTCAGGACCCGCTGGCGTCTCTGAATCCACGTATGACCATCGGCGAGATCATCGCAGAACCGCTGCGCACCTATCATCCGAAAATGTCACGTCAGGAAGTTCGTGAGCGCGTGAAGGCGATGATGATGAAAGTTGGCTTGCTACCCAATCTGATTAACCGCTATCCGCATGAGTTCTCCGGCGGGCAGTGTCAGCGTATCGGGATTGCTCGTGCACTTATTCTTGAACCGAAGCTGATTATCTGCGATGAGCCGGTGTCGGCGCTGGACGTCTCAATTCAGGCGCAGGTAGTCAACCTGCTCCAGCAGTTGCAACGTGAGATGGGATTGTCATTAATCTTTATCGCCCACGATCTGGCAGTGGTAAAACACATTTCCGATCGCGTGCTGGTGATGTATCTCGGACATGCGGTAGAACTGGGGACGTATGATGAGGTCTACCATAATCCGCTGCATCCTTATACCAAAGCATTGATGTCGGCAGTGCCCATTCCTGACCCGGATCTGGAAAAGAATAAATCTATTCAGTTACTGGAAGGGGAATTACCGTCGCCGATCAACCCGCCTTCTGGTTGTGTTTTCCGTACCCGCTGCCCGATTGCCGGTCCTGAGTGTGCCAAAACGCGACCTGTGCTGGAGGGGAGTTTCAGACATGCCGTTTCTTGCCTGAAAGTCGATCCGCTTTAAAACAAAAAGGGCTGACAACTGTCAGCCCTTTATCACGCCAAAAGCGATTATTTATTCTCGCCAGATAATATGGCAAAGTTTGTGATCTTTTTCGCGGCATAACAGGATACGGGCGAAAATATCGTTGATTTCACCATCTTCACTGTCCGCCAGGCCAATCACCACTTCGGCAAAAAAGTCCGGGTTCAAGTCGAAATCAACATGCTCCTGCCAGTCTTCTGCCGGGTCGAATAACTCCGCACCGCCGCGCTCTTCAAACTGAAGATTGAACAGCAGGACATCAGCCGGATCGAGATTATCTGCGGCCAGTTCGAGAAAAATATCATAGGCCTGTTCAAGTGTTTCATCTTCGGTCAGGCGATTGTTTAAATCCATATCCATAGTCACTACCCGTTTAACATCTGTTGGCCACGTTTTACAGCAACGGGCTGAAGAAGTAAAACAGTCGCTCGGCAACGCGCTGCCAGAGTGGTCGTTTCGCCCACAATCGCGCATCAAGTAAACGTGAACGCGAAATATAATCGTCCTGAACGGCGGCGAGGTCAGCACCAAAACCTTTATCGTCGATCGCCAGCGTGATTTCAAAGTTCAGCCAAAGACTACGCATATCGAGGTTAACGGTGCCCACCAGACTTAACTCGCCATCGACCAGCACGCTCTTGGTATGCAGTAATCCGCCTTCAAACTGATAAATTTTAACCCCTGCAGCCAGTAGTTCAGTAAAGAACGCGCGGCTGGCCCAGCCAACCAGCATTGAGTCATTTTTACGTGGCAGGATAATACTGACATCAACACCACGTTGCGCTGCCGTGCAAATAGCGTGAAGCAAATCATCGCTGGGCACGAAGTAGGGCGTCGTCATAATTAAATATTCGCGCGCCGAATATGCAGCGGTGAGTAGGGCCTGGTGAATCAGGTCTTCCGGAAAGCCGGGGCCAGAAGCAATGGTATGGATCGTATGACCGCTGGCCTGCTCAAACGGCATAATATTGACGTCTGGCGGTGGTGGCAGAATGCGTTTTCCAGTTTCAATCTCCCAGTCACAGGAATAAATAATCCCCATTGCAGTAGCAATAGGACCTTCCATGCGCGCCATCAGGTCAATCCATTGTCCTACACCTGCATCCTGTTTGAAGAAGCGCGGATCGACCATGTTCATGCTGCCGGTATAAGCAATGTAGTTATCGATCATGATCATCTTGCGGTGCTGGCGAAGATCCATACGGCGTAAAAATACGCGCATCAGATTAACTTTTAGGGACTCGACCACTTCGATACCGGCATTACGCATCAGTTCTGGCCACGGACTGCGGAAGAACGCGACGCTACCGGCGGAATCGAGCATTAGTCGGCAATGAATACCGCGTCGGGCTGCTGCCATCAATGACTCAGCTACCTGATCCGCCATACCGCCGGGTTGCCAGATATAAAACACCATCTCAATATTATGCCGGGCGAGCTGGATGTCGCGGATTAACGCCTGCATTACATCATCAGATTCGGTCATCAGTTGTAGCTGATTTCCTTTGACCCCGGCGATCCCCTGACGACGCTCGCAGAGCTTGAATAACGGCCCGGCGACACTGCTGTTTTCTTCCGCGAAGATATGTTTACAGGCTTTAAGATCGTTAAGCCATTTAGCGGTAGAAGGCCACATCGCTCTGGCGCGTTCGGCACGGCGTTTACCTAAGTGGAGTTCGCCGACTGCAAGATAGGCAATAATTCCGACCAGCGGCAGAATATAAATGATCAACAGCCAGGCCATGGCGGAGGGAACTGCACGTCGTTTCATCAGAATGCGTAATGTTACGCCTGCAATGAGCAACCAGTATCCCAGAATGGCCAACCAACTCACCAACGTATAAACGGTTGTCATAGATTAGAAATCCTTTTGAAAGCGCATTGTTATGAGTTTACGCATATGGATTCATCTGGCAAATAAAAACGCGGGAAAAGCACTGGTCAGCGTCGGGGGCGAGGGTATAATGACCGCTCTGTTATTGCATAGAGTAGTTAACATGAAGCGGAGTAGAACGGAAGTGGGACGCTGGCGTATGCAGCGTCAGGCTAGCCGGCGTAAATCGCGTTGGCTTGAGGGGCAGTCTCGCCGAAATATGCGTATCCACAGCATCAGGAAGTGCATTCTAAACAAACAGCGTAACTCGTTATTGTTTGCGATCTACAATATCTGAATGTTCCGGGCACCATCGCGGTGCCCGATAAGTTTGCCTTCAGCCTTTATAATCTATTTTTGCGCCGATTCATTACTGCCAGTTTTCGTTTCATCGTCATCGCTGAAAATACCATGCCCGGAGTTCAGCAACATTGAGACGAGCATATCATTATTAATCTCTTCACCATTTAAAACCCGCGCCAGAATTTCGCTGCCAAAAAGCTGCGGCGAAAGAATGATGTCCGGATGTACCATTTTAATTTTGTTCAGGTTTTTGCTATCACTGACCGCAAGCACCGTTTTGACATCTTTGCTCATATCTTTGGCTGACAGGACGACAAAAGCGTTATCTGCATCGTTATCACTGAGCGCCAGAATAGCCCGACAGTGATCGATTCCCGCTTTCTTTAATACCGAACTGTCATTGCTGTCACCGGGAATAACATCAGCATTGTCGCCTAAGCGTTGCTCAAGTTGTTTGATGTCATCTTCTGGCAAGTTACTGATAACAGTTACGTTTTGTCCGCGTTGATTCAGTTGTAGAATCGTGTTGATTGCCAGAATGGAGTGACCGCAAACAATAAAGTGATCTTTACGATTCATCGTATGCTTGTTTCCTTTCACAAGTTTATTGAATCCTCCTCGGATAAGGGGACCAAAAATAGAGGTCATGGAGGTGGCGAAAACGGTAATGCCAGAAATAATGACGGAAATAGTAAACAGGCGTGCCGATTCAGAAACGGGGACGATATCGCCATAGCCCACGGTTGACATCGTTTCTATCGAAAAATAGAAGGCGGTCATCAGGCTCTCTATTCGCGGATTGAAACCCTCGCTTAAATACAGCGCGCCGTAGGTGGAGTAAAACAGTAACGTCGTAAAACTAATAAAAGCAAAAATTGTCCCGGCTGCGGCACTACTGTGTGAGAAGTCTTTGCGCAGCACCAGTAAAATTACCAGCGTAAAGATGCAAAAACCGATGCTGAATTTCAGCCAGGGATAAAAATGAAGGGTGTAAATCAGTGTTATTAACAACAAAATAATACTGATTGCCCATGCCAGTTTTGCCCGAAATAACAAGCCGATCGAATTCAGAACAAGAAAGACGCCGAGCATAAACAGCGGCGCATTGGCCAGCAAGGAGAGATCAAGTTCCGAAAACGCCTGGATATGGAAGATATCGAGCAGATTGACCGACATACCATAGATTGTTTTAAAAATAAGCAATCCATTTAAAAAGACGGCTAGCGCGATAATATCGTGCCGCAGGGTCACCCATAAATTTACTGCTGTTTGCCTGAATGTAGCCCAGTGACTCACTGATACCTCTGTAACCACAATTTTGTTTAATTATCTCTACGCGTACATAATGTGAGCATACATGCGACGCGTGAATATGTTAAACAATAGTAGATGACTTTATCCGCAGTAATCAAAGGATTTGATTGAGCAATACCTTGTCCGGGAGGGGCATTTTTCCTGAATATGCTGACATCGTATAAAGAAATACAGATAAAGTTATTATCTGTTTGTGATGGTGGCTGCGATGGCATACCTACAAGGAAAGGCCAAACAAGAACACGGTTGCTAAAACCGTGTTCTAAGATGTGGAGCCTCTATTCAGAACACTTTCTTAAAGGGCTTTACTGAAACTTGTTCGTACACTCCGGCCGCCACGTAAGGATCGGCATCGGCCCAGGCTTGCGCTGCTTCCAGAGATTCAAATTCAGCAATCACCGTCGAACCGGTAAAACCTGCGGCACCAGGATCATTGCTATCAACTGCTGGCATTGGTCCCGCAGTCAGCAAACGACCTTCATCATGCAGTAACTGCAAACGCGCTAAATGTGCCGGACGAACGGAAAGGCGTTTTTCGAGACTATCGGCTTTGTCTTGAGCGTAAATTACATACAACACGGGCACAACTCCTTGTTCGGAAAAGTTGTAAAGTACGTTATTTGAAAGGGCGAAGATCTGCAACGGAAAGATGATGTCTTTGTTAAGAGTCTGGATAAAGTCAGGCTAATTACGCCAAAAATTGCGTTTTCACTGATCCTGATCGCTTTGTGTTATTGAATATGATTGCTATTTGCATTTAAAATCGAGACCTGGTTTTTCTACTGAAATGATTATGACTTCAATGACCCTTGATTTACCTCGCCGCTTCCCCTGGCCGACGTTACTTTCAGTCTGCATTCACGGTGCTGTCGTGGCGGGTCTACTCTATACCTCGGTACATCAGGTTATTGAACTACCTGCGCCCGCGCAGCCGATTTCTGTCACCATGGTTGCGCCAGCCGATCTTGAACCGCCACAAGCTGTTCAACCGCCACCAGAGCCGGTGGCGGAGCCAGAGCCGGAACCTGAACCAATACCAGAACCGCCAAAAGAAGCGCCGGTGGTCATTGAAAAGCCGAAGCCGAAGCCGAAACCTAAGCCAAAACCGAAGCCAGTGAAAAAGGTGCAGGAACAGCCAAAGCGTGATGTTAAACCAGCGGAGTCGCGTCCGGCATCTCCGTTTGAAAATACGGCACCAGCGCGCCCGACCACCAGCACGGCAACGGCTGCAACCAGCAAGCCGGTTACAAGTGTGGCGTCAGGTCCGCGCGCATTAAGCCGTAATCAGCCGCAGTATCCAGCGCGCGCGCAGGCATTGCGCATTGAAGGGCAGGTTAAAGTTAAATTTGACGTTACACCGGATGGTCGCGTGGATAACGTACAAATTCTTTCCGCCAAACCCGCAAACATGTTTGAGCGCGAAGTGAAAAACGCGATGCGCAGATGGCGTTACGAGCCGGGTAAGCCAGGAAGTGGGATTGTGGTAAATATTCTGTTTAAAATTAACGGCACCACCGAAATTCAGTAAGCAAAAAGTCAAAAGCCTCCGACCGGAGGCTTTTGACTATTACTCGACAGGTAAGGCGCGAGGCTTTCCTTCAGGATCAACCGCGACATACTTAAATAATGCTTCCGTCGCTTTATAGCGTTGCCCAAGTGGTTCAGACGCTACCTTTTTCACCCACACTTCAATATTAATGCTGACAGATGTTGTCCCTTTCTTGACACAGCGCGCATAGCAGCACACCACATCACCGACTGCTACAGGTCGCAGAAAAGTCATGCCTTCCACGCGAACGGTCACGACGCGACCATGTGCAATTTCTTTTGCCAGAATGGCACCACCAATATCCATCTGCGACATCAACCAACCACCAAAAATATCGCCATTGGCATTGGTATCGGCAGGCATGGCTAAAGTTCGTAAAACCAGATCGCCCTGGGGGACGTTATGTGTTGTTGACATGGTAAAACCGACTAAAAAGGAAAATCACAGGCGCGATGCTACTATGATTTTCCTGAGGAGAACAGAGGAGATACAGCGCCAGCCCCGAAGGACTGGCAGTCTGGTTATGATTTATCTTCCTGTGGCATGTGGCGGTAGATATAGATACCGCTTAACAGCGTGAAGATTAAGGTGAGGGCGGTCAGACCGAACACTTTGAAGTTGACCCAAATATTTTGTGGCAGCCAGAAAGCGATATAGATGTTTGCCAGCCCGCAAAGGATAAAAAAGACTGCCCAGGCCAGATTCAACTTCGACCATACTGGCTGCGGCAGGGTAAGCTCTTTACCCAACATACGTTGAATCAGCGGCTTTTTCATTACCCATTGGCTAACCAACAGGGCACCGGCAAACAGTGCGTAAATAACGGTGACCTTCCATTTAATAAACTCATCATTGTGGAAGAAAAGCGTCAGACCGCCGAAGACGACCACCAGAACAAAGGTGATCAGGGCCATCTTCTCAACCTTACGAAAGCGAACCCAGCTATAAATAAGCACAATCGCTGTGGCGACGATCAGCGCCGCAGTTGCCGCATAGATGTCATAAATCTTATAGAACGCGAAGAAGACAACCAGCGGTAGAAAATCAAGAAACTGCTTCATTTTACGATTCCGTAATCAAATGCTTAGGGTTATTGGCGAATCAACATGTACAGACGGAACAGATAGATGAGCAATACGGCTGAAATCAGGTTGCTCAAGGTGTTCGCCAGTACAGCGCCAATTTCTGGGGTTAATGCGGCAAATGAAGAGGCAAACAGCAACAACAGAGTTTTTGCCAGTAACCAGCTCAATACCGCAGGTGCCACCAGACGCATATTCGCCCATGTCAGCCGCATACTGCTGCGCATGGAGGCGAAAACGCCCATTTTATCCTGGACTAGCATCACGGGAGCCAACGCCAGCAGGATGGCCATGATGATACCAGGAACGACCACCAGCATGATGCCTATTTGCACAATCAATGTCGTCAGGAGGATTAGCAAGAATAACTTCGGTAATACCGGAGCGCTCGCGCCAATTGCCCGTAACGCGCTGACCCGCTGACCGGCGGACACTAGCTGGATCATTAATAATACGCCGCCCGCAAGAATGGCGTTACCGATTAATCCTGAAAAGGTAGAAGCGGCAGACGCACGCAGCAAAATCTGCTGTTGTTCCGGGGACATATTTTGTACCAGGTCGAACAACCCACCGCCGCCACTAACGGGTACACCGTCATTGAGCTGCGCAAGTTGAGCGTCACTGGGTGAGAAAACATGTCCTAACACCACTGTGATAAATGCACAAAGCAACGATACCAACAGAATGGTCATAAATTGATTACGGAAGAAATTTCCGGTGTCACGGTATACGGACTGCGCCGTGATAGACATGCACTCTCCTTGAGTTTTATGCAGGTGTTAATTAGCGGGCAATTGTACCCTGGTTAGCCTCTCAGTGGCAGCATCAGGTCATGTATGGAAAAGCATATCTTTGTAAAGCGGAGGTAATTGTTGGCATTTATGTGTGCAGACAGGAGCAAGTAGCGAGCGCGTTAATATTTGCGCAGCGAAAATATATAAAAATTGATTTAAATCACGTTAACCAGGATTTTTGATACAACTTCTAAATTAATCCAGATCAATAAATGGTGATTTAGAGAATGTAGTGTGATCTGTGTAGGATCATTTGTTACCCCAATGTAGGTATATTTGTCACGTTTTTATAACCATAACGACGGAGCGGATATGAAAAAATTAACAGTGGCGGCTTTGACAGTAACAACTCTTCTCTCTGGCACGGCCTTTGCGCATGAAGCAGGCGAGTTTTTTATGCGTGCAGGTTCTGCGACTGTGCGTCCGACAGAAGGCGC
This sequence comes from Escherichia sp. 93.0816, assembly GCF_013368855.2. Taxonomy (NCBI): domain Bacteria; kingdom Pseudomonadati; phylum Pseudomonadota; class Gammaproteobacteria; order Enterobacterales; family Enterobacteriaceae; genus Escherichia; species Escherichia sp. 93.0816. The sequence goes on from NZ_JABWNC020000005.1 coordinate 168,309, forward strand.
TGGTGGTACATTAGGAAGTTTGGGTGGGTTTAGTGTGACTAATAACACTCAGTTGGGCCTGACGTTTACGTATATGGCGACTGACAATATCGGTGTTGAATTACTGGCAGCGACGCCTTTTCGCCATAAAATTGGTACTCGCGCGACCGGTGATATTGCAACAGTCCATCATCTGCCGCCAACACTGATGGCGCAGTGGTATTTTGGTGATGCCAGCAGCAAATTCCGTCCTTACGTTGGTGCCGGTATTAACTACACCACGTTCTTTGATAATGGATTTAACGATCATGGCAAAGAGGCCGGGCTTTCCGATCTCAGTCTGAAAGATTCCTGGGGAGCTGCCGGGCAGGTGGGGGTTGATTATCTGATTAACCGTGACTGGTTGGTTAACATGTCAGTCTGGTACATGGATATCGATACTACCGCCAATTATAAGCTGGGCGGTGCACAGCAACACGATAGCGTACGCCTCGATCCGTGGGTGTTTATGTTCTCAGCAGGTTATCGCTTTTAATTCCCCGCAAAAATGACCCCGTAATTACGGGGTCAATAAGGACATGGCATAAAGGGTATTATTTCTTCGCCTCTACGCCATCAGCTTCAGAGCGAATTAAAAATTTCTCAGTTGTTTGCGGAATATGCTGAATCAGCCAGTCGGCCATCTGCTTTTCCTCATTTAAAATCGCTTCGATGACCGGAACAGAGGCGGTATCACCGGCATTTTTTGCCGCAGCTAATAGTGAGGTATAGCAGGCGATTTCAAATTGCTCGAAGACATAGCCGCTAATTGAACCTTTTACAATTTCATCAGAAGGGAAAATACCACCAATAGACTGCCCAAGTGCCGCCATTTTACTCATCGAATCTTTAATGACTGAGCGCGAAATGTCATTACGGTCAAGAATAGTCTCCAGTTGAACAATCTGGTTTTTAGTTTCGCTAAGATGTTGTTCAATACGTGCGCGTAAATCAGGATAATTATCTATGCGGCTGGCCATTGATTCAAGCATAGATTCTGCTTGTTTTTCCATTGCATGGGCGTCACGTAGCCAGTCATGATAATGTTCAATACGATTCATGAAAATGTCCTCTTTATAAAATTACTGAAAGTTGAAGTTCATATTTCAGGCTTTATTTTCGGCTTTCTTATTTACGTTATTAAGGGCCAGATCAGTCAGTTTGATATCGGTAGCCTTTTCTTCTTCCAGGCTTTCTTTAAGAAGCTTCGCTGCTTTACGATAACCTAACTGTTCAGCCAGCGTCGCTAATGTCCCGTAACTGGCAATCTCATAGTGCTCGACTTTCTGTGCGGCGGCAATCAGTGCGGCATCACGCACTTCGTTTTTCTCAGTGCTTTCGATGACCTCATTAGCTTCTTCAATGAGTCCTTCCATTGCTACACACTTCATGCGTTTAATTTTAAGATTTGATTCGGATTCTACGACTTGATCAATACGTTCTATCTGTCCATGAGTTTCCTCAAGGTGCGCATGAAAAGCCTGGCTTAATTTTTCGTTAGATGTCGCTCTGGAAAGTTTTGCCAGCGCGCGAGTTAACTGTTTTTCTGCGCTGTAGGTGTCTGAAAGCAGGTGAATAAATACATCTTCAATGGTCTTCATATTCATATTTTTCTCCAGTGAAATCACTGCGAGCCAGAAGGCTCGCAGATGCAATTATCTTTATCAGCTGATATTAATAATTAACGGTGGATCAGGATTTTCCTGATTTATTACCACCGCTTTGTTGACCGCCTTTTTTACCCGCTTCGGATGCGCGTTGCGGATCATTTTTAAAATTACCGCCGCTGTGCTGACCGCCTTTACGACCTGCGTCGGATGCCTTCTCACGATCTTCGGCGAAATTTCCTGAACCACCACGATGTTCGGCCATGTTATTTCTCCCGTTGCGTTGCATTGTTTCATTAATATGAGTGTTGTGTGTCGACACTCATTAAAATTAGTCGCTAATGAGAATTAGTCAAATTAAGCGTGACAAGAAAGAGGATGGGAAATATATTTTGAGGAAAGTTCTGGATATATTAACAATTGCCTGAGGAATAAGTGACTTAGGAAAAATTATTGATTTTACTGGTGTTATGTTGCGGGATTAATTTGTTTGATTATATTACTGTTGGGCGGAAAAATGACGTAAGTTGACGTATGTTAGGGCTAAGCGAAACAGTAAAAAGGCAAATAATAAATAAAATTAAGATTTTTCTGGCTTCGTTAAGGGAATACAAAATGCCGTCAGCAGAACTGACGGCTGTGGGATTAACTGCGTGTTGCCGCTTTCATCGGTTGTACAAAAGCTTTCAATGCTACCAGCATTTTCTCTGGCTCATTAATATGTTGCTCGATGATTTTAACAATTGCCGAACCAGAAATCGCGCCCGCAGCTCCTGCATCAATCGCTGCTTTTACCTGTTCCGGGGCAGAAATACCAAACCCTTGTAACGGAGGCGCAGCGTTGTACTCTTTCAGCTTCGCGACCAGATGATTGATGGGTAACGCGGCGCGTTTTTCAGCTCCGGTCACGCCTGCACGTGACAGCAAGTAGGTGTAACCACGACCGTAAGAGGCAATCTGGCGCAGCAAATCATCATCGGCATTGGGCGGGCAGATAAAGATAGGTGCAACATTATGGCGCAACGCGGCCTGACGGAAGGGCGCAGACTCTTCCACGGGCACATCGGCAACCAGCACCGAATCGACGCCGGCTTTCTCGCACTGGGCATAAAATTCATCAATGCCTTTGTTAAACACCAGATTGGCGTACATCAGTAGGCCAATGGGAATCGTTGGGTGCTTCTGGCGAATCAGCGCCAGCATTTCAAAGCACTGCGCGGGAGTAACACCAGCCGCAAAGGCGCGCAGGGTCGCGTTTTGAATGGTCGGGCCATCTGCCAGCGGGTCGGAGAAGGGGATGCCTAACTCCAGCGCGTCAGCACCGGCTTCAATTAGCGCATCAATAATCTTCAGCGACTGCTCAATGCCAGGGTCACCGAGAGTCACGAAAGGAACAAATGCGCCTTCTTTGCGCTCCTTCAACTGGGCAAACAGAGTTTCATAGCGTTCCATCAGATTTCCCCTCGAGCTTTCAAAATATCGTGAACGGTGAAGATGTCTTTATCGCCGCGACCGGAAAGGTTAACAACCAGCAGCTGCTCTTTTTCCGGATTTTCGCGCATCATTTTCAGCGCATGAGCCAGGGCATGGGAGGATTCCAGCGCCGGAATAATCCCTTCATGCAGGCACAGCGTTTTAAAGGCTTCCAGTGCTTCATCATCGGTAATTGACACGTAATCAGCGCGTCCAATGCTGTTGAGATACGCATGTTGCGGCCCGACGGACGGGAAATCCAGTCCGGCGGAGATGGAGTAAGATTCTTCAATCTGCCCGTCTTCGGTCTGCATCATCGGTGCTTTCATACCGAAATAGATGCCCACGCGACCATGTTTTAACGGTGCGCCGTGCTCTCCGGTTTCGATACCGTGACCACCAGGCTCCACGCCAATCAGGCCGACGTCGGTTTCGTTGATGAAATCAGCAAACATACCGATGGCATTAGAACCGCCGCCAACGCAGGCGATAACGGCATCCGGCAGGCGACCTTCTCTTTCCAGAATTTGCGCTTTCGTTTCTTCGCCAATCATCCGCTGAAACTCACGCACAATGGTCGGGTAAGGATGCGGGCCTGCTGCGGTGCCCAGCATATAGTGCGCGGTTTCATAACTGCCTGACCAGTCGCGCAGCGCCTCATTACAGGCATCTTTCAGCGTAGCGGAACCGCTATGCACCGGGATCACTTCTGCGCCCATTAAGCGCATACGAAAAACGTTAGGCGACTGGCGTTCAACGTCTTTGGCTCCCATATAAATGCGGCATTTCAGGCCGAGCAGGGCGCTGGCAAGGGCAGACGCCACGCCATGCTGACCAGCACCGGTTTCGGCGATGATTTCGGTTTTACCCATCCGCTTCGCCAGCAACGCCTGACCCAGCACCTGGTTGGTTTTATGTGCGCCGCCGTGCAATAAATCTTCGCGCTTCAGGTACAGCGTGGTTTTAGTGCCCGCCGTAATGTTCTGGCATTTAGTCAGCGCGGTCGGACGTCCGGCATAGTTTTTCAGCAGATCGTTGAACTGAGCCTGAAATTCAGGATCCTTTTGCGCGCTGACGAAGGCCTCTTCCAGCTGGCGCAGGGCAGGCATCAGGATTTGTGGCACGTACATGCCGCCAAACTCACCAAAATAGGGGTTAAGTAATGTTGTCATTGTTCCTTTCCTTAATATGCGCGCAGTGTCTGAAAGACCGAGGCCAAAAGATGTGCATCTTTGATGCCCGGTTGTGACTCTACAGCAGAATTAAAATCAAGCCCGGCGCAGCCGGTTTGTGCCGCTTCCACGCAGTTATCTGCGCCTAAGCCACCCGCCAGCAGGACGTTGCCAAGCGATTGACCATTTAACAGTGACCAGTCGAAACGTTGCCCGCTCCCACCCTGACCGTTGTCGAAAACATATTTATCAATGTGCTGAAAATCGCGCGCGGGCAGGGTTTCTCCAACGCTCAATGCTTTCCAGATGGCAACGTTTGCTGGCAGAGCATCACGCAGTGCGTCGATATATTGCTGATCTTCATTGCCATGCAGTTGTACTGCTGCCAGCGATAAGGTATTCGCTTTTGCTAGCACATCGGTGAGGTCGTGGTTACGGAACACGCCGACATACTGTAGTGGCGCCGCAGTCATTACTTCTTGCGCCTGTTTAACGCTGACGCAGCGCGGCGATGTCGCAACAAAAATCAATCCGCCGTAAATCGCGCCTGCGTCATAAGCTGCTCTGGCATCTTGTGGGCGAGTCAGGCCACACACTTTATTCTCGCCCAGTAGTACCCGACGCACGGCGGCGTGCAAATCGTCATGGGCCATCAACGCCGAACCAATCAGAAAACCGTTAGCGAAGTGGCTTAACTCGCGTACCTGAGCGTAAGTATTGATGCCGGATTCGCTGATTACCGTCACGTTGTGCCCCAGTTTCGGCGCAAGCTCGCGGGTACGGTTGAGATCAATCGACAAATCACGCAGATCGCGGTTGTTGATGCCAACGACCCTTGCCCCCAATGCAATGGCGCGCTCCAGTTCCTCTTCATTACTGACTTCGGTCAGCACACCCATCTCCAGACTGTGGGCGACGGCGGCAAGCTGGCGATATTGTTCGTCATCCAGTACTGAAAGCATTAATAAGCAGGCATCGGCCTGGTAATAGCGCGCCAGATAGATCTGGTAAGGATCGATAATGAAGTCTTTACATAAAATCGGCTGCGGGGCGATTTGGCTGACGATGGGGAGGAAATCAAAGCTCCCCTGAAAATATTTCTCATCAGTCAGCACCGAAATTGCCGAAGCGTAATGTTTATAAATGGCGGCAATGCGTGCTGGATCGAAATCATCACGGATCACGCCTTTTGACGGCGACGCTTTCTTGCACTCCAGAATAAACGCCGTGCGCGCACCCTGTAGCGCATCATAAAAATGTCGCGTGCTCGGCTGAACCTCATTCTGAAAACTGGCCAGCGGTTGCTGCTGTTTGCGGGCTTCTATCCAAATCGCCTTGTCTGCGACGATTTTCGCTAAAACGGTTTGCATCATTTACCCTCGTGCCGCCAGTGCGGTGACTCTGTCGTAAGCGGAACCACTGCGCAGTACCTCAAGAACGGTTTGCGCATTGGCTTGCAGATCTTCATGGCCATGCAGGCGCATTAACATGGCGACGTTCGCAGCGACGGCTGCTTCATGGGCGGCGTCGCCTTTACCTTGTAACAAACGTGTTAAAATGTCACGGTTTTCTTCCGGTGTTCCGCCTGCCAGTTGCTCCTGGTGGTAGGGAGTCAGGCCAAAATCTTCAGCGGTCAATTGATAGCTCTTAATTTCGCCGTCATGCAGCTCGGCAACGATTGTCGGCGCGTGTAATGAAACTTCATCCATCCCGCCGCTGTGCACCACCGCCGCGCGTTGATACCCCAGCACGCGCAAGGTTTCGGCAATCGGCAGCACCAGTTCCGGACTATAAACACCAATTAACGCCAGCGGCGGATGCGCCGGGTTAATCAATGGCCCCAGCACGTTGAACAAAGTGCGGGTTTTCAGTTGCTGACGAACTGGCATCGCATGGCGGAATCCAGTGTGATATTTCGGCGCAAAGAGGAAACAAACACCTAACTCGTCCAGCGCCTGGCGCGATTTATCGGCATTCATATCCAGGTTGATACCAAACGCTGCCAGCAGATCCGACGAACCCGATTTACTGGAGACGCTGCGGTTGCCGTGCTTCGCCACTTTCAGGCCACAAGCTGCTGCAACAAAAGCACTGGCGGTAGAAATGTTGATACTGTTGCTGCCGTCACCGCCGGTGCCGACGATATCGGCAAACAGATAATCCGGGCGCGGGAACGGCGCGGCATTTTCAAGAAGCGCAGTTGCTGCTCCGGCGATTTCGTTCGGGTGCTCGCCGCGAATTTTCATGCTCACCAGCGCCGCCGCCAGTTGTTCCGGTTTCAGTTCGCCACGCACCACTGCTGAAAAAAGCTGGTGGCTTTCCTGCTGACTAAGGGTCTGCGCCTGATACAGTTTTTCCAGAATCGGTTGCAGCGTGTTGGTCGGCTCCAGCTTTTGCTGGGCCCAGGCCAGCGTTTGTTCCAGCAAGCGAGCGCCCTGAGTGGTGAGAATGGATTCCGGATGGAACTGGAATCCACAGACGCGATCCGCATCATGACGAACCGCCATCACCATGCCATTAAAATGGGCATTGATGGTTAAACCGGCCGGAATGTTACTGCCAACCAGCGAGTGATAACGCGCCACCGGCAGTGGGTTTGTTAACCCGGCAAACATCGCCTGACCGTCATGTTCAATGCTCGACGCTTTACCGTGCAGAATTTCGCCCGCCTGGCCGACATAACCCCCATAGGCTTCGACAATCGCCTGATGACCGAGGCAAATGCCAATAATCGGCAGCTTGCCGCGCAGACGGGTAAGCAGTTCCGGCATACAACCCGCTTCGCTTGGCACACCGGGGCCAGGAGAAAGCATCAGCACCGGATTGCTCATCGTCGCCAGGCGTTCAATTAAGGTCTGCGCCGGAATATGGTTGCGGTAAATCAACACGTTATGACCATTGCTGCGCAACTGATCTGCCAGGTTGTAAGTAAAAGAGTCGATATTATCGAGCAGCAGAATGTCAGCCATCAGAAAGTCTCCTGTGCATGATGCGCGGTGGCGATAGCGCGCAGTACAGCGCGGGCTTTATTACGGGTTTCGTCGGCTTCCGACTGCGGAACAGAATCAAGAACCACGCCAGCACCGGCTTGCACGGTGGCGATGCCGTTTTCCACCAGCGCCGAGCGGATCACAATGCAGGTATCGAGATCGCCGTGTGCGGTGAAATAGCCTACCGCGCCGCCGTAACTGCCGCGTCGACGACCTTCTGCTTCGGCAATTAACTGCATGGCTCGCACTTTTGGTGCGCCACTTAACGTGCCCATATTCATACAGGCGCGGTAAGCGTGCAGGGCGTCGAGATCGTGGCGCAATTCACCGACAACGCGGGAAACGAGATGCATAACGTAAGAGTAACGGTCAACTTTGGTGAGATCGGCGACGTAGCGGCTGCCGGGGGCGCAAATGCGTGCCAGATCATTACGAGCGAGATCCACCAACATCAGATGTTCCGAAAGCTCTTTATGGTCGGTACGCATCTCCAGTTCAATGCGGCTGTCGAGGTCTCTGTCCAGTGAACCATCGGCGCGACGACCGCGTGGGCGTGTTCCGGCAATCGGGTAGATTTCAATCTGGCGGCTGGTGGCGTCATACTTGAGCGAACTTTCCGGCGACGCGCCAAACAGGGTGAAATCATTATCCTGCATAAAAAACATGTACGGGCTGGGATTACTCTTTTTCAGCACGTAATAGGCCGCCAGCGGTGACGGGCAGGGTAGTGAGAAACGGCGAGAGGGTACGACCTGGAAAATCTCTCCGGCGCGAATCGCTTTTTGCAACGAACGCACGACACCGCCGAACTCTTCATCACTTTGATTACACTCACAACGCATATGCGGCACAGAAACCACCGGCAGCGGCGGTGCGGTTTCGGTTAGCTGTTGGCGAAGTTCAGCAAGGCGTGCGGTGAGGCGCTGTTTTTCTTCTTCATTTGGAGCAAACAGGCTGGCCTGAATACGGGTACTTTTCTTCTGATGGTCAATCACCATCAGCGTTTCAGCGAGATAAAAACAGAAATCAGGGCAGCTATTTTCCGCCGTTAGTTGCGGTAAATCTTCAAATCCTGCGACCAGGTCATAAGAGAACAGACCGCCAAAGAACATTGCTTCCCGTTCTTCCTTTGGCATATCCAGCAGATTCTGCAATAAGCGGAAAGCGTCAAAAACAGAAAGGGAGCATAAGCGAGCGTCTTCATCCAGCAGTGAACTGACAGGGGGGAAGCGCAGCACACGGCAGTTTGGTGATTGTTCATTTTCCACACCCGCTGGCAGGGCTGCATCCAGCAATGTCAGAAGTGCTTCGCCATTGCCGGAAAGTGCCTTAATTGTGACAGTGTCACCTAAAGCTGTAATGCGCAGCGCACTGTCCACCAACAGCAGGCTTTTTAAATCATCTTTACTGTCGATATCCGCCGATTCCAGCAGCAGCGTTGCAGGACGATCCCCACACAATTGGTGAAAAAGTGCGGTTGGATTGTCGCGATAAGCACCTTCGCAGGTTAACAGTTCGAGAGTCGGTTTTTGTGTTTGCATTGTTATTCTCGTTAATTTTGTTCAAAAAAAAGCCCGCTCATTAGGCGGGCTGGGTATCTGATTGCTTTACGCATGGTGAATACACTGCCCGTTTCAGGAAGTGCGCCACCAACCTTTCAGTACGAAAATCGCTTTCATTGTCGATACCCTTTTTACGTGAACTTGCGTACTAGTTAACTAGTTCGATGATTAATTGTCAACAGCTCATTTCAGAATATTTATCAGAACCGTTATGATGTCGGCGCAAAAAACATTTTCCAAAACGGGAGTGCGCCTTGAGCGACACAAATTACGCAGTCATTTATGACCTGCACAGCCATACCACGGCTTCCGATGGCTGCCTGACGCCAGAGGCGCTGGTACACCGTGCCGTAGACATGCGCGTCGGCACCCTGGCGATCACTGACCATGACACCACAGCAGCAATCGCACCAGCAAGAGAAGAAATTTCACGTTCAGGACTGGCGCTGAATCTTATTCCAGGCGTGGAAATTTCTACCGTATGGGAAAATCATGAAATTCATATTGTCGGGCTGAATATTGATATTACTCATCCGCTAATGTGTGAGTTCCTGGCGCAGCAAACCGAACGGCGCAATCAGCGGGCGCAGCTAATTGCCGAAAGACTTGAAAAAGCGCAAATACCTGGTGCTCTGGAAGGCGCGCAAAGACTGGCGCAGGGGGGCGCAGTGACGCGCGGTCATTTTGCTCGTTTTCTGGTCGAATGCGGCAAAGCCAGTTCAATGGCGGATGTCTTTAAAAAATATCTGGCGCGTGGGAAAACCGGATACGTTCCGCCGCAGTGGTGTACAATAGAACAAGCTATTGATGTCATTCATCATTCTGGCGGTAAGGCGGTGCTAGCTCATCCTGGGCGGTACAATCTTAGTGCTAAATGGCTGAAAAGATTGGTTGCGCATTTTGCCGAACACCACGGCGACGCGATGGAAGTCGCGCAGTGCCAGCAATCGCCCAATGAACGCACCCAACTGGCGACACTTGCCCGCCAGCACCATTTATGGGCATCACAAGGATCTGATTTTCATCAGCCGTGCCCGTGGATTGAACTGGGTCGTAAACTCTGGCTGCCCGCAGGCGTTGAAGGCGTCTGGCAGCTATGGGAACAGCCGCAGAACACCACAGAGAGGGAATTATGAGTCAGTTTTTTTATATTCATCCTGATAACCCGCAGCAACGTCTGATCAACCAGGCGGTAGAGATTGTGCGTAAAGGCGGGGTGATTGTTTATCCAACCGATTCCGGCTATGCGCTCGGCTGTAAAATTGAAGATAAAAACGCCATGGAGCGTATTTGTCGTATTCGCCAGCTGCCGGACGGTCACAACTTTACTCTGATGTGTCGCGATCTGTCTGAACTTTCGACCTATTCCTTTGTGGATAACGTCGCGTTTCGCCTGATGAAAAACAACACGCCAGGTAACTACACTTTCATCCTGAAGGGAACGAAAGAGGTGCCACGCCGTTTGTTGCAGGAAAAACGCAAAACCATCGGGATGCGCGTACCGTCTAACCCCATCGCTCAGGCGTTACTTGAGGTGCTGGGTGAACCGATGCTTTCCACTTCGTTAATGCTGCCGGGTAGCGAATTTACTGAATCCGATCCGGAAGAGATTAAAGACCGTCTGGAAAAACAGGTGGATTTAATTATTCATGGCGGCTATCTCGGACAGAAACCAACAACGGTCATCGACCTCACCGATGATACGCCAGTCGTGGTGCGTGAAGGCGTGGGTGATGTGAAGCCTTTCTTATAAGAGCGTAACTCTGTATACTACGCGGCCTTAAAATGGCACTTAATGGTGCCATTCATTCTCCTGTTCGACGCCTGTGAAGGCGACACCAAAAGGAAGCTCTATGAGCGAAAAGCTACAGAAAGTGCTGGCGCGTGCCGGCCACGGCTCTCGCCGTGAAATCGAATCTATTATTGAAGCCGGTCGTGTGAGTGTTGATGGCAAAATTGCTAAACTCGGCGATCGCGTTGAAGTTACCCCTGGACTGAAAATCCGTATTGATGGTCATCTTATTTCGGTGCGTGAGTCCGCTGAGCAAATTTGTCGCGTTCTGGCCTATTACAAGCCGGAAGGTGAGTTATGTACCCGTAATGATCCGGAAGGGCGTCCGACAGTATTTGACCGTCTGCCGAAGCTGCGCGGTGCGCGCTGGATTGCCGTTGGGCGTCTCGACGTTAACACTTGTGGTCTGCTGCTGTTCACCACTGATGGTGAGCTGGCAAACCGGTTAATGCACCCCAGTCGTGAAGTTGAACGTGAATATGCCGTGCGTGTATTTGGTCAGGTTGACGACGCGAAACTGCGTGATTTGAGTCGTGGCGTGCAGCTGGAAGATGGTCCGGCAGCCTTTAAAACCATCAAGTTCAGCGGCGGCGAAGGGATCAACCAGTGGTACAACGTTACCCTGACCGAAGGCCGTAACCGTGAAGTTCGTCGTTTGTGGGAAGCGGTTGGCGTGCAGGTTAGCCGCCTGATTCGTGTGCGTTATGGTGATATCCCTCTACCGAAAGGTCTGCCACGTGGTGGCTGGACGGAGCTGGATCTCGCCCAGACTAACTATTTGCGTGAGCTGGTGGAACTACCGCCAGAAACCAGTTCTAAAGTTGCCGTAGAAAAAGATCGTCGTCGTATGAAGGCGAATCAAATTCGACGTGCGGTGAAACGTCACAGTCAGGTGAGTGGCGGTCGTCGTTCTGGTGGACGTAATAATAACGGTTAATTTAAGTTAAGTATAAAATAAAGGCCCTACGGGGCCTTTTCTTCATTTGAAGCATGATAAATAGTCGCAGTATTTTAATTTAATTTCATACTTGCTTATGAATAATACCCGGAAATAGCCACATTAATATTTAATTATCTGAGATAAACTCAACGTCAAGAGGTGGGTTATGATTAGATATAGTGGAATATTTCTATCTCTGTTAATGCTTTCAGGATGTGCAACCGAAGCATTAAAGAATGAACAAGCTGAATCTGTTATTACTGCGGGTAACAAGGCGGTTGCGGCGAATGCAAGTTTCTTTAAACAATACTACGCTTCCCGTGAAAACTTTCTTGTTAATTTTTATGCGACTAATCCAGAGTGTGCACCTCGACCAGATTATGAGGTAGTTATTGAAAACAGTACCAGTGATGAGTCATTATGTCAGCAATCTGGAGATAAGCACAAAAAATCTCAAGAAGATCTTTTTACTACAAAGATAGTCGCTACTGAAAAAGAAAGATTGCTAGCTTCTATGGAAATCATTAGCAGTATGAGTTCTTATGTCGAACTTTTGAATGAGGATTTAGATGTTAAAGACAGCAAACAGTTCATATTGCTTAAACAAGCTCTGGATCACGCGAATAATGCGGGGGCACTTCTGGGCATCAATGATGGTGGAACATTAACAAAATCTGCAGCAGCGGTTAAAGATTTAGTGGTTTATTTCAATGGGTTGTATAAAACAAGGGTAAGCGCAGGGAATATAGGTAGTACGGTAAATAATCATTGGCAAAGAATAAAAAATGATCTAACTGATATACGAAACGATATCGCGACAAAAGGTAAACAAACTGGAAGAAATACCTTTGCGACGGTACATAATAATCTCGTTTATTACAATGCCTCCTTAAAAAAAGGAGGAGGTAATGAATTTAAGACATTGAAGAGCAGACAAGAATTCCTGGCTGCGATTATCAGTATTAATGAAACACGTCTTCGTGCAGCAGATCCAGCAATTCCAGCAATACAAGCACTGAACTCATTTCTTGACGAGGGGAATCACCTTAAGGATTTATACACTAATAAAACACGCACAGCGGCTGAACAAAAAAGGCTAAATGAAATATTACGTGCACAAGTAATTAGTGGATTAAAGGCGTCTGAGGGGCTGGCAAAACTACTTCTTGCTAGCGGAATAATAATGTTATAGGAGGCTTTTTATGAACGATGTACAAAATCGTAGAATACTGGCATTACTCGACATGCTGTATAATACCCTGGGCAACAAAACCACATGCAAGGTTTGCCATAAATATTTTATCCTTATCCTCACGGTGATGAACAATCTGACGATTAACTACGGTACTGAAACTTCGCCAGAGTTAAGCGGAATCAGTTATGAAGATGCCAATGCGTTAATTACTGAACTGATATTATTTATTGAAGATGTTGACGCTGAGAATCATGAAGCATATCCGGGACATTTGAGTGAGATTAAACGCATTCTGAATTTCGCTATTGCTGCTTGAATATAATAATGATTAAAGCACCTCAAGAGGTGAACTTTTGAGGTGCTTTCACTTAATAATCAATCCCGATTTGCGCCTTAACGCCTGCATCAAACGCATGTTTGACGGGGCGTAATTCACTGACGGTATCTGCCAGCTCAAGTATATCCCGATGACAGCCACGACCCGTGATAATCACCGTTTGCTGATGTGGACGATCATTTAAGGCCTGCATCACTTCTTCCAGTGGCAAATAGTCATACGCTACCATATACGTCAGCTCATCGAGCAAAACCATATCTAGCGAGGAATCAGCCAGCATTCGTTTTGCATGTTGCCAGACTTCGCGGCAGGCGGCGGTATCGGACTCGCGGTTTTGTGTATCCCAGGTAAAGCCGGTTGCCATCACCTGAAACTCGACGCCGTGCGGCTCCAGTAGATTTCGTTCGCCGTTAGGCCAGGTGCCTTTAATAAACTGCACGACGCCCACTTTTTTTCCGTGACCTACTGCGCGCGTTGCCGTACCAAATGCCGCAGTGGTTTTGCCTTTTCCATTGCCAGTAAAAACGATAATAATGCCGCGTTCATCCTGGGCCTGCGCCACACGGGCATCCACTTTTTCTTTAACTCGTTGCTGACGCTGTTGGTAGCGTTCATCACTCATTGGGAAATTCCTGGTTTACGGCCCGGTTGGGCGTCAAAGGTCATGCCGGTTTTACGGCGGCTATCATCGCCCATCAGCCAGAGGTAAAGTGGCATGATATCTGCGGGGGTTTTGAGTTTCTGCGGATCTTCCGTCGGGAAGGCGCTGGCACGCATGGCAGTTCGTGTACCGCCCGGGTTAATGCAGTTCACGCGCAGGCGCTGTTGATATTCATCGGCCAGTACCTGCATCATTCCTTCGGTGGCAAATTTCGACACCGCATATGCGCCCCAGTTGGCCCGCCCCTGACGCCCAACGCTTGATGAGGTAAAGACCAGCGAACCGGCGTCCGATTTGAGTAATAAAGGAAGCAGTGCCTGGGTCAGCATAAAGGTGGCATTAACGTTGACCTGCATGACATCCTGCCAGACCTGCGGATTTTGTTCGCTCATCGGGCAAACTTCGCCAAGCAATCCGGCATTATGCAGAACGCCGTCCAGACGCGGATAATTAACGGCAATGCGCTGTGCCAGTTGATGGCAATCTTCGGATGTGCAGGTCAGTAAATCGAGAATAAACCACTGTGGATGACGTCCGGTCTCTTCGAACATACGCTGGGCGACCTGACGTAATTTTTCGTCATTACGACCCAGTAAAATCACTGTTGCGCCATAACGCGCATAAGTCTGAGCGGCTTCACGACCAATGCCGTCGCTGGCGCCGGTTACCAGGATAATACGATCATTGAGTAAATCTTGTTTTGGTTGGTAATGCATGGCTACTCCTCAACGACATCATCAGTCGCGCTGCCAGTGTACTTTATGACTTTGAGGGGTTATGCCTTAAACAGAGGCGCATTTCAATCGGCCTGGGGCGATAACGCCGCAAAATGAATACTTTGTCATACTTTCTCGTCAAGAATATCTCTGCGAGACGGCTTAAGATGCCTGTTGTAAACTGTGAGGCAAAGCGTTGTTTAACCAAGGTGGGACTCGTGGAATTGTTGTCTGAATATGGTTTGTTTTTGGCGAAAATTGTCACCGTTGTTGTGGCGATTGCGGCTGTTGCCGCCATTATTGTCAATGTTGCCCAACGTAATAAACGCCAGCGTGGCGAGTTACGGGTTAACAATCTCAGCGAACAATATAAGGAGATGAAAGAAGAACTGGCAGCAGCGTTGATGGATCCGCATCAGCAAAAGCAGTGGCACAAAGCGCAGAAGAAGAAGCACAAGCAAGAAGCGAAAGCAGCGAAAGCGAAAGCCAAACTGGGCGAGGTGGTGACTGACAGTAAACCCCGCGTCTGGGTACTGGATTTCAAAGGCAGTATGGACGCGCATGAAGTTAACTCGTTACGCGAAGAGATAACCGCAGTACTCGCGGCATTTAAGCCACGGGACCAGGTTGTTTTGCGTCTGGAAAGCCCCGGTGGCATGGTTCATGGTTATGGCCTGGCAGCCTCGCAGTTGCGGCGTCTGCGCGATAAAAACATTCCTTTAACCGTTACGGTAGATAAAGTAGCTGCCAGCGGCGGGTACATGATGGCCTGCGTGGCTGACAAAATTGTTTCCGCGCCGTTTGCCATTGTTGGCTCCATCGGTGTGGTGGCGCAAATGCCCAACTTTAACCGCTTCCTGAAAAGCAAAGATATTGATATCGAACTGCACACTGCCGGGCAATATAAGCGCACGCTGACATTGCTGGGTGAAAATACTGAAGAAGGGCGCGAAAAATTCCGCGAAGAACTGAACGAAACACATCAGCTATTTAAAGATTTTGTAAAACGTATGCGTCCGTCTCTGGATATTGAAGAGGTGGCTACCGGTGAACACTGGTACGGGCAACAGGCGGTAGAGAAAGGCCTGGTTGACGAAATCAACACCAGTGATGAAGTCATTCTTAGCCTGATGGAAGGTCGTGAAGTGGTCAATGTACGTTATATGCAGCGTAAACGGTTGATCGACCGATTCACCGGCAGTGCGGCAGAGAGCGCCGACCGATTGTTGCTACGCTGGTGGCAACGCGGGCAAAAGCCGTTGATGTAAAAGATAAACGCGAGGGTAAAACCTCGCGTTTTGCTTTAATCCACCAGATGGTATTTTTCCGAGAGCACGTGTGCCAGGTGTTTGAACATATTAAACACCGCAGTGCTTTTCGCTGTCGGCAGTCCTTGCTCATCTAAAAAGTAATCGCCGGTGAACACCAGCACGCCATTACGCTGCGTGACGCCGGTGGCTTCAATTCCTGCGAGCGTGTCCTCATGCTCACGAATGATTTTGTTGGCCTCTTTCAACAGCGTTTCGCGGTCGATGGGTTGTGTCTCTTTGTTCATTATTTACTCCTTAAACAAGGACATTAGTCTACGCCAGGCATGGCATACAGACAAATATACCACGCTGGCGTCAGGAGCGCCTTACTGGCAACTTTGGATTTTGCATGCTAATAAAGTTGCGTAACGGATTTTATCAGGTACAGTGTGACGCTTTCGTCAATCTGGCAATAGATTTGCTTGACATTCGACCAAAATTCCGTCGTGCTATAGCGCCTGTAGGCCAAGACCTGTTAACTCAGTCACCGGAATTTTCGTGAACAGAGTCACGACAAGGGGTTGATATCCGCAGAGAGCGAGTCCATATCGGTAACTCGTTGCCAGTGGAAGGTTTATCAATGTGCGACGCATTCCTGGAAGAATCAAATTAGGTAAGGTGAATATGGGTAAAGCTCTTGTCATCGTTGAGTCCCCGGCAAAAGCCAAAACGATCAACAAGTATCTGGGTAGTGACTACGTGGTGAAATCCAGCGTCGGTCACATCCGCGATTTGCCGACCAGTGGCTCAGCTGCTAAAAAGAGTGCCGACTCTACCTCCACCAAAACGGCTAAAAAGCCTAAAAAGGATGAACGTGGCGCTCTCGTCAACCGTATGGGGGTTGACCCGTGGCACAATTGGGAGGCGCACTATGAAGTGTTGCCTGGTAAAGAGAAGGTCGTCTCTGAACTGAAACAACTGGCTGAAAAAGCCGACCACATCTATCTCGCAACCGACCTTGACCGCGAAGGGGAAGCCATTGCATGGCACCTGCGGGAAGTGATTGGGGGTGATGATGCGCGCTATAGCCGAGTGGTGTTTAACGAAATTACTAAAAACGCGATCCGCCAGGCGTTCAACAAACCCGGCGAACTGAATATTGATCGTGTTAATGCCCAGCAGGCGCGTCGCTTTATGGATCGCGTAGTGGGTTATATGGTTTCTCCGCTGCTGTGGAAAAAGATCGCTCGCGGTCTTTCCGCCGGACGTGTGCAATCCGTAGCGGTCCGCCTGGTGGTCGAGCGTGAGCGTGAAATTAAAGCGTTCGTGCCGGAAGAATTCTGGGAAGTCGATGCCAGCACGACTACGCCTTCTGGTGAAGCGTTGGCTTTGCAGGTGACTCATCAGAACGACAAACCGTTCCGCCCGGTCAACAAAGAACAAACTCAGGCTGCGGTGAGTCTGCTGGAAAAAGCCCGCTACAGCGTGCTGGAACGTGAAGACAAACCGACAACCAGTAAACCAGGCGCTCCTTTTATTACCTCTACGCTGCAACAAGCTGCCAGCACCCGTCTTGGTTTTGGCGTGAAAAAAACCATGATGATGGCACAGCGTCTGTATGAAGCAGGCTATATCACTTACATGCGTACCGACTCCACTAACCTGAGTCAGGACGCGGTAAACATGGTTCGCGGTTATATCAGCGATAATTTTGGTAATAAATATCTGCCGGAAAGTCCAAACCAATACGCCAGCAAAGAAAACTCACAGGAAGCGCACGAAGCAATTCGTCCTTCTGACGTCAATGTGATGGCGGAATCGCTGAAAGATATGGAAGCAGATGCGCAGAAGCTGTACCAGTTAATCTGGCGTCAGTTTGTTGCCTGTCAGATGACCCCGGCGAAATATGACTCCACTACGCTGACCGTTGGCGCGGGTGACTTCCGCCTGAAAGCGCGCGGTCGTATTCTGCGTTTCGACGGCTGGACGAAAGTGATGCCTGCTCTGCGTAAAGGCGATGAAGATCGTATTTTACCGGCTGTCGATAAAGGTGACTCCCTGTCGCTTGTTGAACTGACGCCTGCGCAGCACTTTACCAAGCCGCCAGCTCGTTTTAGCGAAGCTTCTCTGGTTAAAGAGCTGGAAAAACGTGGGATCGGTCGTCCGTCTACTTATGCGTCGATCATTTCGACCATTCAGGATCGCGGCTATGTGCGTGTGGAAAACCGTCGCTTCTATGCGGAAAAAATGGGTGAGATCGTTACCGATCGCCTGGAAGAAAATTTCCGCGAGTTAATGAATTACGACTTTACCGCGCAGATGGAAAACAGCCTCGACCAGGTGGCAAATCACGAAGCAGAGTGGAAAGCTGTACTGGATCACTTCTTCTCTGATTTCACTCAGCAGCTTGATAAAGCGGAAAAAGATCCGGAAGAGGGCGGTATGCGCCCGAACCAGATGGTTCTGACCAGCATTGACTGCCCGACCTGTGGTCGAAAAATGGGGATTCGCACCGCCAGCACCGGGGTATTCCTGGGCTGTTCCGGTTATGCGCTGTCGCCGAAAGAGCGTTGCAAAACCACCATCAACCTGGTGCCGGAAAACGAAGTGCTTAACGTGCTGGAAGGCGAAGACGCTGAAACCAACGCGCTGCGCGCCAAACGTCGTTGCCCGAAATGCGGTACAGCGATGGACAGCTATCTCATCGATCCGAAACGTAAGTTGCATGTTTGTGGTAATAATCCAACCTGCGACGGTTATGAGATCGAAGAGGGCGAATTCCGTATTAAAGGTTATGACGGCCCGATCGTTGAGTGTGAAAAATGTGGTTCTGAAATGCACCTGAAAATGGGGCGTTTCGGTAAATACATGGCCTGCACCAATGAAGAGTGTAAAAACACACGTAAGATTTTACGTAACGGTGAAGTCGCGCCGCCGAAAGAAGATCCGGTTCCGCTGCCAGAATTACCGTGCGAAAAATCGGATGCTTATTTCGTGCTGCGTGATGGCGCTGCCGGTGTGTTCCTGGCTGCCAATACTTTCCCGAAATCACGTGAAACGCGTGCGCCGCTGGTGGAAGAGCTTTATCGCTTCCGCGACCGTTTACCAGAAAAATTGCGTTATCTGGCTGATGCGCCACAGCAAGATCCAGAAGGTAATAAGACAATGGTTCGCTTTAGCCGGAAAACCAGGCAGCAATATGTCTCTTCGGAAAAAGACGGAAAGGCAACTGGCTGGTCAGCATTTTATGTTGATGGCAAATGGGTTGAAGGGAAAAAATAACCTTTAATTCTTTCTGGTTTTTTAAAACAAAGGGTCGCAAAAGCGACCCTTTTTTATTGCATATTATTTTATCTCCACACCTATACACTAAAGCTATAAATGATATAGTGGTTATAGTTAGCACCTTTTTTATTATTAAATCGTATTAGTCACCCGTCAGGTGTGACGAAAAAACGATGTTCTGATGGCGTCTAATTGGATGGTTTAACATGAAATTACAACAACTTCGCTATATTGTTGAGGTCGTCAATCATAACCTGAACGTCTCATCAACGGCTGAAGGACTTTACACATCACAACCTGGGATCAGTAAGCAAGTCAGAATGCTGGAAGATGAGCTGGGTATTCAAATTTTTTCCCGTAGCGGCAAGCATTTGACGCAGGTTACTCCAGCCGGGCAGGAAATAATTCGTATCGCTCGTGAAGTTCTGTCGAAAGTTGATGCTATTAAATCGGTCGCCGGAGAACACACCTGGCCAGATAAAGGCTCGCTGTATATCGCCACCACGCATACCCAGGCGCGCTATGCATTACCGAATGTCATCAAAGGTTTCATTGAGCGTTATCCTCGCGTTTCTTTGCATATGCATCAGGGGTCGCCGACCCAAATCGCCGATGCCGTCTCTAAAGGTAATGCCGATTTCGCTATCGCCACGGAAGCACTTCATTTGTATGAAGATTTGGTGATGCTGCCATGCTATCACTGGAATCGGGCTATTGTGGTGACACCAGACCATCCGCTGGCGGGCAAAAAAGCAATTACCATTGAAGAACTGGCGCAGTATCCGTTGGTGACGTATACCTTCGGTTTTACCGGACGCTCCGAGCTGGATACCGCCTTTAACCGCGCAGGGTTGACGCCGCGTATTGTTTTCACTGCTACCGATGCTGACGTGATTAAAACTTACGTTCGATTAGGGTTGGGTGTAGGGGTGATTGCCAGCATGGCGGTGGATCCGGTTTCGGATCCCGACCTGGTTCGTGTTGATGCGCATGACATTTTCAGTCATAGCACAACCAAAATTGGTTTTCGCCGCAGTACGTTTTTGCGCAGTTATATGTATGATTTCATTCAGCGTTTTGCGCCGCATTTAACCCGCGATGTCGTTGATGCCGCCGTAGCACTGCGTTCCAATGAAGAAATTGAGATCATGTTTAAAGATATCAAATTGCCGGAAAAATAATTACCTGCATTATTTCCGGCACCTTTTATGTTTTTAGGGTGCCGGAATATATCCTCTGTTCTTTCTTATTTGTCCACCGCTCACAATATAATTATCCCTGAAATCTTTATGGTAAATCGGACATAAAGTAGTGTCTAATTACCTGCCTCGCAAATGTCAGTCTTCAAATATCTATTTCAGGTCAAAAGATTGAATTATTCACTGGAGACGATTCGTAAATTAGCTGGATTTTTGGCTAAAGTTTCATTAGGATTTGTCTCATCAATTGATTAATTATACCAATCGTTTAGCGTCTTGCTGATAAGTGATGGCGATTATATGAGGTTAGCAATGCCTTCTGGAAATCAGGAACCTCGCAGGGACCCTGAATTGAAACGCAAAGCCTGGCTTGCGGTATTTCTTGGTTCTGCGCTCCTCTGGGTGCTTGTCGCACTGCTAATTTGGAAAGTGTGGGGGTAAAGCATGGTCGTTCAGGAGCAGCATCAGGTTGCTTTGCCACTATCTCAGCATAGTGACAATGAAACGGAAACGAAACGGGAATGTTCAGTCGTTATTCCAGATGGCTGGAAACTGACGTCGCAACAGCAAGCTTTTATAGAGATGTTTGCTGAAGATGATCAGCAGAAACAATAATTATCATCATTCTTATTATCCGATATATTCGTGAATTAAACGGTTTTTAATACACCACAGCAATAAAAGGTTGAATAATTTCAACAGAAAGTAATAACAAGTGAAGGGTGTAGCCTATGATCACCACAAATATGAAATACTGGTCCTGGATGGGCGCATTTTCTCTGTCGATGCTCTTCTGGGTTGAACTCATCTGGATAGTTGCTCACTAATCTCTGACCTCGCTACGGCGAGGTTTTTCTTTTCTTATCCGCAAGGTTTCCCTCTTTTATCAATTCGGGTTGTTATCAAATCGTTACGCGGTGTTTGTGTTATCTTTAATATTCACCCTGAAGAGAATCAGGGCATCGCAACCCTGTTATTAAGGAGGAGCTATGTCGTCAACCCTACGAGAAGCCAGTAAGGACACGTTGCAGGCCAAAGATAAAACTTACCACTACTACAGCCTGCCGCTTGCTGCCAAATCACTGGGCGATATCACCCGTCTGCCTAAGTCACTCAAAGTTCTGCTCGAAAACCTGCTCCGCTGGCAGGATGGTAACTCGGTTACCGAAGAGGATATCCACGCGCTGGCTGGCTGGTTGAAAAATGCCCATGCTGACCGTGAAATTGCCTACCGTCCGGCAAGAGTACTGATGCAGGACTTCACCGGCGTGCCCGCTGTCGTTGATCTTGCGGCGATGCGAGAAGCGGTAAAACGTCTCGGTGGCGATACCGCGAAAGTGAATCCGCTCTCACCGGTCGACCTGGTAATTGACCATTCGGTGACCGTCGATCGTTTTGGCGATGATGAAGCATTCGAGGAAAACGTGCGTCTGGAAATGGAGCGAAACCACGAACGTTATGTATTCCTGAAATGGGGGCAGCAGGCGTTCAGTCGTTTTAGCGTCGTGCCGCCAGGCACAGGCATTTGCCATCAGGTTAACCTCGAATATCTCGGCAAAGCAGTGTGGAGTGAACTGCAGGACGGTGAATGGATTGCTTATCCGGATACGCTCGTCGGTACTGACTCGCACACTACTATGATCAACGGTCTTGGCGTACTGGGGTGGGGCGTTGGCGGGATCGAAGCGGAAGCCGCAATGTTAGGTCAGCCGGTTTCCATGCTTATCCCGGATGTAGTGGGCTTTAAACTTACCGGAAAATTACGTGAAGGTATTACCGCCACAGACCTGGTTCTCACTGTTACCCAAATGCTGCGCAAACATGGCGTGGTGGGGAAATTCGTCGAATTTTATGGTGATGGTCTGGATTCACTACCGTTGGCGGATCGCGCCACCATTGCCAATATGTCGCCAGAATACGGCGCGACCTGCGGCTTCTTCCCAATCGATGCGGTCACCCTCGATTACATGCGTTTAAGCGGGCGCAGTGAAGATCAGGTCGAGCTGGTCGAAAAATATGCTAAAGTGCAGGGCATGTGGCGTAACCCGGGCGATGAACCGATTTTTACCAGTACGTTAGAACTGGACATGAATGACGTTGAAGCGAGTCTGGCGGGGCCAAAACGCCCACAGGATCGCGTTGCACTGCCCGATGTACCAAAAGCTTTTGCCGCCAGTAACGAACTGGAAGTGAATGCCACGCATAAAGATCGCCAACCGGTCGATTATGTTATGAACGGACATCCGTATCAGTTACCTGATGGCGCAGTGGTTATTGCTGCCATCACCTCGTGCACCAACACCTCTAACCCAAGTGTACTGATGGCCGCAGGCTTGCTGGCGAAAAAAGCCGTAACTCTGGGCCTCAAGCGGCAACCGTGGGTCAAAGCGTCGCTGGCACCGGGTTCGAAAGTGGTTTCTGATTATCTGGCAAAAGCCAAACTGACACCGTATCTCGATGAGCTTGGCTTCAACCTTGTGGGATATGGCTGTACCACCTGTATTGGTAACTCTGGCCCGTTGCCCGATCCTATCGAAACTGCAATCAAAAAAGGCGATTTGACCGTCGGTGCGGTGCTGTCCGGCAACCGTAACTTTGAAGGACGTATTCATCCGCTGGTTAAAACTAACTGGCTGGCTTCGCCGCCGTTGGTGGTTGCCTATGCGCTGGCGGGCAATATGAATATCAATCTGGCTTCAGAGCCTATCGGTCATGATCGTAAAGGCGATCCGGTATATCTGAAAGATATCTGGCCATCGGCACAAGAAATTGCCCGTGCGGTAGCACAAGTCTCTACAGAAATGTTCCGTAAAGAGTACGCAGAAGTTTTCGAAGGGACAGCTGAGTGGAAAGAAATTAACGTTGCGCAATCCGATACCTACGGTTGGCAGAATGATTCGACCTATATTCGGTTATCACCGTTCTTTGATGAGATGCAGGTAATACCTGCGCCAGTGGAGGATATTCACGGCGCGCGGATACTCGCAATGCTGGGGGATTCGGTCACTACTGACCATATCTCTCCGGCGGGCAGTATTAAGCCCGACAGTCCGGCGGGTCGATATCTACAAGGTCGAGGTGTTGAGCGGAAAGACTTTAACTCCTACGGTTCGCGGCGCGGCAACCATGAGGTGATGATGCGCGGCACATTCGCCAATATTCGCATTCGTAACGAAATGGTGCCCGGTGTTGAAGGTGGAATGACGCGGCATTTACCTGCCAGCGATGTCGTTTCTATTTATGATGCAGCGATGCGCTATAAGCAGGAGAAAACGCCCCTGGCGGTGATTGCCGGTAAAGAATATGGTTCTGGCTCCAGCCGTGACTGGGCGGCAAAAGGTCCGCGTCTGCTTGGTATCCGGGTGGTTATTGCCGAATCGTTTGAACGTATTCACCGCTCGAATTTAATTGGCATGGGCATTTTGCCGCTGGAATTTCCGCAAGGCGTGACGCGTAAAACATTAGGGCTGACCGGGGAAGAGAAGATTGATATTAGCGATCTGCAAAATCTACAACCCGGCGCAACGGTTCCAGTGACACTAACGCGAGCTGATGGTAGTCAGGAAGTTGTGCCGTGCCGTTGTCGTATCGACACTGCGACGGAATTAACCTATTACCAGAACGACGGGATTTTGCATTATGTCATCCGTAATATGTTGAAGTAACGAGTATTTGCTTGCCGGAAGTCAGATAACCGGCAAGCAAATTAACTTCACAACGCAAGTGGGTTATTTGTTCAACAGATGACCCATTTTCTCGGCTTTGGTATCGAGATAATGTTCGTTATTGGGGTTACGACCAACAATCAACGGCACGCGTTCAACAATATTAATCCCGGCTTCGGTCAGAATTTCGACTTTTTTCGGGTTGTTGGTTAACAAACGGACTTCATTGACACCAAGGAGTTTGAACATATCAGCGCAAAGAGTGAAGTCGCGCTCATCAGCAGCGAAGCCTAACTGGTGGTTAGCCTCTACGGTGTCGTAGCCTTGATCCTGCAATGCGTAAGCGCGAATTTTATTCAGCAGACCAATGTTACGACCTTCCTGGCGGTGATACAGCAAAATACCACGGCCTTCTTCGGCGATTTGTGTCAGCGCCGCTTCCAGCTGGAAGCCACAATCGCAGCGCAAGCTGAACAGGGCGTCACCGGTCAGACATTCGGAATGGACGCGCGCAAGTACCGGGGTATGCCCGGAAATATCGCCATAGACTAGCGCGACATGATCGTGTCCGGTTGCCAGTTCTTCAAATCCCACCATCAGGAAATCGCCCCATGGGGTTGGCAGTTTGGCTTCTGCCACACGTTTAAGCTGCATGAAATTCTCCAGATAATGCTGGTTCTGTATTGGCTTATTTTGCCATAACGCGAAGGCGTTCACCTAATCACGACGCGTCGATCGTTCACTGAATGGCACAAATCTGTCAATTTTTCCAGGTCAGGGCATTTTCAGTTATGATTGTGAGACTTATAAGAAAGGAGAGACCATGCGTTCGATTGCCAGACGTACCGCAGTTGGAGCTGCACTATTACTTATCATGCCTGTAGTGGTATGGATTTCTGGCTGGCGTTGGCAACCAGGAGAGCAAAATGGGTTGTTAAGAACGGCCTTTTGGGTCACTGAAACCGTCACTCAGCCCTGGGGCGTCATTACGCATCTGATTTTATTCGGTTGGTTTCTCTGGTGTCTGCGCTTTCGTATCAAAGCTGCAATTATGTTGTTTGCCATACTGGCGGCGGCGATCCTTGTCGGGCAAGCGGTAAAATCCTGGATTAAAGACAAAGTTCAGGAACCGCGCCCGTTTGTTATCTGGCTGGAAAAAACACATCATATTCCGGTTGATGAGTTCTACACTTTAAAGCGTGCAGAGCGCGGAAATTTAGTGAAAGAACAGTTGGCTGAAGAGAAAAATATCCCGCAATATTTGCGTTCTCATTGGCAGAAAGAGACCGGTTTTGCCTTTCCTTCTGGTCACACAATGTTTGCTGCCAGTTGGGCTCTGCTGGCCGTTGGGTTGTTATGGCCGCGTCGGCGAACCGTAACCATTGCACTCTTGCTGGTTTGGGCAACGGGAGTCATGGGAAGCCGCCTGCTGCTTGGGATGCATTGGCCGCGCGATCTGGTGGTGGCTACGTTGATTTCGTGGGCGCTGGTCGCGGTAGCAACCTGGCTTGCGCAACGTATTTGTGGGCCATTAACACCACCACCGGAAGAAAATCGTGAGATAGCGCAACGAGAACAAGAAAGTTAATACTGGTTGAATTTCTGAATTTAACCCTCAAATCATCAACAATGATTGTGGCTACCATTTCGCAGACGTCGTGAAAATGGTAATTTAAAGGGCTATTGCGGTAAGTTGACCATAATTTATTCGCTCTAACCACATAACGGGAAGTAATGTGAAATATTTACTCATTTTCTTACTGGTGTTAGCGATTTTTGTGATTTCCGTCACATTAGGTGCGCAGAATGATCAGCAGGTAACGTTTAATTATCTGTTAGCGCAAGGGGAGTATCGTATCTCCACATTGCTCGCTGTATTGTTTGCTGCGGGTTTTGCTATTGGTTGGTTGATTTGTGGCCTTTTCTGGCTGCGAGTTCGTGTTTCTCTGGTACGCGCTGAACGTAAAATAAAGCGACTGGAAAACCAGCTTTCACCTGCGACTGGCGTGGCGGTAGCGCCTGATTCGTCAGTGGCGAAGGAATAACTTTCTATGCTGGAGTTGTTGTTTCTGCTCTTGCCTGTAGCCGCTGCCTATGGCTGGTATATGGGCCGCAGAAGTGCGCAACAAAACAAGCAAGATGAAGCCAACCGCCTGTCACGCGATTACGTAGCAGGTGTTAACTTCCTGCTTAGTAATCAACAGGATAAAGCGGTTGATCTGTTCCTCGATATGCTCAAAGAGGACACCGGCACCGTTGAAGCCCACCTTACGCTCGGAAACCTGTTCCGTTCGCGTGGCGAAGTCGATCGCGCGATTCGTATTCATCAAACCTTAATGGAAAGTGCCTCGTTGACCTATGAGCAACGCTTGCTGGCAATTCAGCAACTGGGTCGTGATTACATGGCGGCGGGTTTATACGATCGTGCGGAAGATATGTTTAATCAACTGACCGATGAAACTGACTTCCGTGTTGGCGCATTGCAACAGTTGTTACAAATCTATCAGTCCACCAGTGAATGGCAGAAAGCAATTGATGTTGCAGAACGCCTGGTGAAGTTGGGAAAAGATAAGCAACGCGTTGAGATCGCGCATTTCTACTGTGAACTGGCGCTCCAGCACATGGCCAGCGACGATCTTGATCGTGCTATGACCTTGTTGAAAAAAGGGGCGGCGGCAGACAAAAACAGCGCCCGCGTATCCATCATGATGGGACGTGTGTTTATGGCGAAAGGAGAATACGCCAAAGCGGTCGAAAGCCTGCAACGTGTCATTTCCCAGGACAGAGAACTGGTCAGCGAAACGCTGGAAATGCTGCAAACCTGCTATCAGCAACTGGGTAAAACTGCCGAATGGGCAGAGTTCCTGCAACGCGCGGTGGAAGAGAATACCGGTGCCGATGCTGAATTGATGCTTGCAGACATTATCGAAGCGCGCGACGGCAGTGATGCCGCACAGGTCTATATTACGCGCCAGTTACAACGTCACCCGACCATGCGCGTGTTCCACAAGTTAATGGATTACCACCTGAATGAAGCAGAAGAAGGGCGCGCTAAAGAGAGCCTGATGGTGCTGCGTGACATGGTTGGTGAGAAGGTGCGTAGTAAGCCGCGTTATCGTTGCCAGAAGTGTGGTTTTACCGCATATACGCTCTACTGGCATTGCCCGTCATGTCGGGCGTGGTCAACCATTAAACCTATTCGCGGCCTTGATGGCCTGTAATTTTTAAAAAAATCCAGCTTTAGTTACAACATCCTAATGGTTGTTCCCACATTTTGCTTCGGCAACTCCTGCGTAAAAAAGCCTGGCAGGGGAAAAATCGCAACTGTTAATTTTTTATTTCCACGGGTAGAATGCTCGCCGTTTACCTGTTTCGCGCCACTTCCGGTGCCCATCATCAAGAAGGTCTGGTCATGACGTTAACTGCTTCATCTTCTTCCCGCGCTGTTACGAATTCTCCTGTCGTTGTTGCCCTTGATTACCATAATCGTGACGCCGCGCTGGCATTTGTCGACAAGATCGACCCACGTGATTGTCGTCTGAAAGTCGGCAAAGAGATGTTTACGCTGTTTGGGCCGCAGTTTGTGCATGAACTACAACATCGTGGTTTTGATATTTTCCTCGATCTGAAATTTCACGACATTCCCAACACCGCAGCGCACGCTGTGGCTGCAGCGGCTGACTTAGGCGTGTGGATGGTTAACGTTCATGCCTCCGGTGGGGCACGTATGATGACCGCAGCGCGTGAGGCTCTGGTTCCGTTTGGTAAAGATGCACCGCTATTAATTGCTGTGACTGTATTGACCAGCATGGAAGCCTGCGACCTGACCGATCTTGGCGTGACACTGTCACCAGCGGATTATGCAGAACGTCTGGCGGCATTGACGCAAAAATGTGGGCTTGATGGTGTGGTGTGTTCTGCTCAGGAAGCTGTGCGTTTTAAACAGGTATTCGGCCAGGAGTTCAAACTGGTTACTCCGGGCATTCGTCCGCAGGGGAGTGACGCTGGTGACCAGCGCCGCATTATGACGCCAGAACAGGCGTTGGCGGCTGGAGTTGATTATATGGTGATTGGTCGCCCGGTAACGCAATCGGCAGATCCAGCGCAAACGCTGAAAGCGATCAACGCCTCATTACAACGGAGTGCATGATGAGTGATTCCAATAGCCGTCTGGTTTACTCAACGGAAACCGGACGTATTGATGAGCCAAAAGCGGCCCCTGTACGCCCTAAAGGCGACGGCGTGGTGCGCATTCAACGTCAAACCAGTGGACGTAAAGGAAAGGGCGTTTGCCTGATCACTGGAGTCGATCTCGATGATGCAGAACTGACAAAACTGGCAGCGGAGCTGAAGAAAAAATGCGGCTGCGGTGGAGCAGTAAAAGACGGAATTATCGAAATCCAGGGAGATAAGCGTGATTTATTAAAATCACTCCTTGAAGCGAAAGGAATGAAAGTAAAACTCGCTGGCGGTTAACAAAAAAGCCACGGAAATATTCCGTGGCTTTCGTTTATTTTACTGTGTGTACTATTCAGTTATTTCGTAATGAACAGAGTCAAGCGTATTATAATTGCGAGTCGCTTATCGACATTTATTTACGATTATTTACCGACCTGGTGACCGATAATACCACCAACTGCTGCCCCACCTAATGTACCCAGTGTGCTGCCATCAGTCAGTACTGCACCACCTAAAGCCCCAGCACCCGCACCGATTGCGGTGTTGCGGTCTCGTTTAGACCAATTAGAACAGGCGCTTAGAGACATTGCCAGTGTAATTGCCAGAACAGCTGCGGTCATTTTTTTGCTCGTTACAAACATAATACTCTCTCCTGAATTTATGATTCACGGAAGTAAGCTCTCTATAACTATAATAGTTCAGAATACGCCCGGTAAAATAATTCCGTGAAATCCTCTCGCGCGCAGGGTTATATCACGCAGGTGATAGTGACTTCCTGTTATATCGCTGATAATAAGTTTATAACTTTAGGATGTTAATAACAGGTAAATAGTCTTAATTATCAACCAGGAATCATCTTAGAGCGGATGATTTGCGTCAGGGCAAACCATCCGTAGGGAGGGAAAGTGATTATATGTCAACGACGTGAACGATTAATTTACTGTGTTCCAAAAGCATCATATCGCTGGCGCGAATCTTCGAATCGGTTATAACACGTTTGATTCTCTCCACAGGACCGATGGAGTAAGAGTGTACGGCACCAAACTTAGAACTGTCAGTCAGGACTATGGTTTCGCATTCTTTTTCCAGCACGGCATTAACCACATCGGTACGCATCATGTCGCGACCTGTAAATCCAGTTTCAGGTTGCCAGCCATCGATACCAATAAATGCCTTACTGAAATGCACCTGTTGGATGCACTGACGTGTCAGTGGCCCAACCATACTTTCGCTTTTTTTCTGGTACACGCCGCCAAGTAAAATGACTTCACAAGGCGCGTCTTTCAGTAAATGCGCTATATAGCTGCTGACCGTAATGATGGTGACATTTTTCTTCTGCTCACCTAATGCGCGAGCCAGAAGGGCGTTACTGCTACCATTCTCGATAAAGATGGTTTCACCCGGTTGAACCAGTGAGGCGGCAAACTCGGCGAGTTCACGCTTCAGCGTATAATTACTCATCATACGGGTTTCAACGTCATCACTATCAAGCGAAACTGCAAAGCCATGTGCACGGCGTAGATAGCTAAGTTTTTCGAGGGTGTTGAGATCCTGGCGAATGGTAACTTCGGAAACTCCAGTGGCTTTCGCCAGATCGGTTACGCTAACCTGACCCTGCTCAATGACCATCTGTAGAATAGTTTGTTGTCGGGAATTCATCGCTGTAATTCTTATAACGTTATAATACTAAATAAAAAATGCTGACGTGCCGGGCATCCTTAAATAGGGAAAACTGAAAGCACGATTGTTAAATCTCCCACGGTGCCTTCGGGATGTCTGGCGTAGATGCAGCAACCTGGCGCAACAGTTCTGCTTTAAGTATCTCGAGATTATGGATCGCAGAGTGGTAATCGCCCGCCACAAGGATATCTAACACAATATCAATACGTTCGGCAACGCGTTGGGCATCAAATTCAGACATCAGGGTATCCTCAAGGCAAAAAGTGAAAATGAATAATGCAAAAATTGCCGCTAAAAGAGAAGTGCTTAACGGCAAAGGCTAATTATCATTCATTAATACGATATGTAATGGAATTATATACCGTTACATTTATATATTCGTCTCTTTATGCGCGCTTCAGATATCGTTTATACCAGCGTTCGAAAGCTACGGCAGGCATCGGTTTGGCAAACAAAAATCCTTGTCTCTCATTGATGCCATTTTTGGTCAAAAAGGCATCTTCTTTTGCACTCTCTACACCTTCGGCAATCACCTGAAGATTGAGTGCCTGAGCCACGGCGACGATCGCACGTACCAGCGACTGCGAGACTGGCTGTTTGTGAATATCACGAACAAAAACCTGGTCGAGTTTTATAGCATCGATGGGGAATCGTGCCAGTTGGGAAAGAGAAGAGTAACCCGTGCCGAAATCATCCAGATGAACCTGCGCGCCTAATTGACTGAATTGCTGAATAACGGAAAGCGCCAGCTGATCGTTTTCAATCAGACAGCTTTCAGTCAGTTCGACATCAATAGGGCAATACTCAAATTTAAGTTCCTGGAGTACCTGTTTCAGGTCAGTGAAAATGGTTTGATCGGCAAGTTGGCGTGCTGAGACATTCACCGCTACCCGAAGATTAATGCCTTTATCTCTCCATTTTGCTACCTGGCGCACGACGTCGAGAATAACCCAACGGCCTAGTGGCACAATCAGACCGGACTCTTCGGCATAGGAAATAAAGTCCAGAGGGGGAATTAAGCCACGTTCGGGAGACTGCCAGCGTACCAGAGCTTCCAGACTGCGTACTTCACCGCGCCAGGTGATTTTCGGCTGATAGTGAATGACTAACTGATCGTTTTCCAGTGCTTTACGCAGGTTGGTATCCAGCCACAGATATTCAAATACCCGTTGATTCATTTCCGGCGAAAAGACGCAAAATTGTCCTCGTCCGCCTTCTTTGGCACTGTACATTGCCGTATCGGCATGGCGAATAATCGCCGCGCTATCTGGACCGTGTTGTGGTGAAAGTGAAATACCAATTGAACAGCCAGTATAAACTTCGATTAAACCGATGCGAAAGGGTTGGCGCAGGCGGGTCAAAATCCGCGATGCCATTGCTTCCAGGGCACTTTGCGAGGTGTCTGGTGCGAGTACCAGAAATTCATCGCCGCCAAGACGTGCCAACACCTGATCCTGTTCAAGACAGCTTAAAATGGCCAGTGAAACCTCGCGTAACAGCTGGTCGCCAAACAAATGCCCGTAGGCATCGTTCACTTTTTTAAAATTGTCTAAATCGAGATAAACCACTCCGACCTTACTCTCGTCGGCCTGATTAATGGCATAGTCGATTAATTCCTGCATTGCGTTACGATTCGGTAGCCCGGTGATGCTGTCAGTGTTAGCCAGGATTCGCAAGCGTTCCTGGGCGTGACGTTCTTCGGTGATATCGGTGCCGGAACAGATTAAATAGATCTCATTTTTGCCGCTACCGCTGTGGACAAATTTGTTGCGAAACAGAAACAGTCGCTGACCTTTGCGAGTCTGTACCCAACGCTCGACTTCATAGGCGTTGCCACTACGAAAAAAACTGCTGTTGTTACGCCGTGAGATCGCAGCTTCACGGCGACTCATAAACAATTTAAACACGCTTTGCCCAATGACATCGTGTTCTTTCAGCCCTGTATATTCTTCACATAACCGATTAAAACGCTGGATATTTCCCCGGCTGTCCAGAATCACAATTGCGGAATGGGCTTCAGAAACTACCTGTTCGGCAAAGGAAAGTCCGTGTGATAAATCACGAGCAACTGCCGGTGTATCATGCCATGCCGACGCGTTGCCACCCCATTCGCGCTTATTGATTTTTCGTCCCACCAGATGGACAGAAAGGTCGCTCTCATCGACTGTCAGACTCATCATCAGGCTGGAGGTGATGACCGTCATTTCCCGGATGCGAGCAGCCTGTTCGGCGGATAACTGCAGAGTACGTTCAGGTTCTGTTGTTTCAGTGGTGGAAAAGCGCAAAACATCACTGTTTTCCGACAACCGCCAGTATGGGTTGTGCGATCCGAGAAAGTTGTACAACGTTGTGGACTCCCTAACGGTTTTCATGATGCATACCCTACGGTTAACGGCGAACCATGCCATTAAATGAAAGGTCCAACATGACTTACATGAAATTAATGTCGGCTAAACGTATTGTTTTTTTTATATATTTATTTGTAATCCAGTTTTGGGAAAACGCCAGTTTTCAAACGGAAGTCATTAAAAAAAATCTGCTGAGATAAAACGAATGCGAAGGAAGGGGGAAACGCAAACGGCCCATCCGTAATGAACGGGCCGTGAAGGGGGATTACGCGACCGGGCGCGCAATAATACTGCGGGTTTCCATGCGTACTTCGGCGATGGTGACGTCGATAACGTCGGTTACCTTGTAAACTGTTTCACCTTTAATTTGTACGGTGCCGTTTTCCTGACTGCAAACCAGTTCATCGCGCACGGCGTGTAAGAATGGTGCAGGGATAAAGGCAATAGCGCCGTTATCGACCAGCCGCACACGCATACCGCCACGGCTGATATCGACGATTTCTGCCGCAAAACGGGTGTCGGTTCCGGCTTTGTCTTTCAGGAAACGTGCGTATAACCAGTCGCCGACATCACGTTCTGCCATCCGGTTAAGACGGCGACGTTCTGCCATTTGGACGGTGATTTCATCCTGCGGGCGCGTCGCTGTTTCGCCTTTGATGATCGCTTTCAGCAGACGATGGTTGATCATGTCGCCATACTTACGAATCGGTGAAGTCCAGGTGGCATACGCTTCCAGACCGAGACCAAAGTGAGGGCCAGGTTCGGTGCTGATTTCTGCAAAAGACTGAAAACGGCGAATGCGGCTGTCGAGGAAGCCAGTCGGTTGCGCATCCAGCTCACGGCGCAGTTTGCAGAATCCGTCCAGTGTGAGCACTTCTTCGGCGTCAACATGCAGGCCGTGCGTTTTCAGTAATGATGCCAGCGCGTCGGCATTTGCCGGATCAAAGCCCATATGTACGTTATAGATACCGAAACCGAGCTTATCGCGCAGCACGCGAGCCGCACAAATGTTAGCGGCGATCATCGCTTCTTCGACGATACGGTTAGCAATACGACGCGGTTCAGCGACGATATCCAACACTTCACCTTTTTCACCCAGAATAAAACGGTAATCCGGGCGATCTTTAAACACCAACGCATGGTTATTACGCCATTCGCCGCGACGCTGGCAAATTTGCGCTAACAGGCGGATTTGTTCCGCAATCGCATCACTTTCTGGCTGCCAGTCACCGGTGTTTTCCAGCCAATCGGAAACCTGGTCATAAACCAGCTTGGCTTTGGATTCGATGGTAGCAGCAAAAAATTCGATGTCGTCTTCAATGGTGCCGTCAGCGGATAGCGTCATCCGACATGCCAGCACCGGACGCACTTCATTGGCACGCAGGGAGCAGAGGTCGTCGGAAAGTTCCCGTGGCAGCATTGGGATATTGAAGCCTGGCAGATAGTTGGTGAACGCACGAATTTTCGCGGCTTTGTCCAGCTTGCTGCCTTCTGCGATCCACGCGGTTGGGTCGGCAATAGCCACAATCAGCTGTAGTTTGTCATCCGGCAACGCCTTCGCGAAAAGGGCATCATCCATATCCTCCGTGCTGGCGCTGTCAATGGTGACAAAGTCCAGAGCAGTCAGATCTTCACGTTGCAGACCTTCATCGAGCATTTCGGTAGCAACACCGTCTGGCGCTTCTTTTTCCAGATTATGGCGTGCCAGGGTTACCCACCACGGTACGAAGTGGTCGTCACCAAAAGTGATGTATTGTGTCAGTTCCGCATAGAAGGAGCGATCGCCTTTCAACGGATGGCGGCGCATTTCGGCAACCGCCCAGTCGCCTTCTTTAAACTCATGGGTCAGGCCACGAGCCGCGCGACAAGGAATGGCGTCTTTTAAGAGTGGATGATCAGGAACGATGGCCAGACGGTCATTTTTGCCCTGAATCTTACCCACGAAACGAGTCAGAAACGGTTCAACCAGTTCTTCTGGCTCTGCGGATTCACGTTCTTTTTCACTGTGGATCACTGCGATAATTCGGTCGCCATGCATGACTTTTTTCATCTGCGGCGGCGGAATGAAATAACTTTTCTGTGCGTCGACTTCCAGGAAGCCAAAGCCTTTTTCAGTGGCTTTTACTACCCCTTCAGCGCGGGGCGTCTGGGAGTGCAGTTGCTGTTTAAGCTGCGCTAGCAGCGGGTTGTCCTGAAACATAATTGTCTATTTTGGTGGCCATTAGAGCGGCTGACAGTTTTACGCGATTCTGCCTGACGCAGCAAGGTTAATGTGTTTCACCCAACGCGATTTTTAAGCGATTTATCCAACCACAAAACCCGCTCCATACCAGCAGATTGATAACCTGAGCTGATGATATTTCATGTTCGAGTAATGGGCTGAACTGGGCGGCGCTAAAGCGATCGGGTGCTCGTGTCAGCCATTGTATCGCCTGAACGGTAGCGCGCTCAACAGAATGACGGTCAGCCCATTGGTTTATTTCGTTTTCGCCCTGACGCAGAATGCATATTGCGTCTTTATATTCAACATTTGAATGAATTAAGGAGGTGAAACAGGCAACGCTACCGTTAATTCGCGCACTGAGTAAGGCAGCAAGTTGATGGCTGGATTTTGTTGTTACCAACGAGCTGGATAGCAACGTCACAAAGAGTGAAAGTGAGGCAGGGTGCAGATTCAGGATTGCGACCAGTTGGCGGAGTTCGGATGGTAACTGTCGGTGAGCATTCATCTCTTGCTCTTGCGGAGATTTCTCCACTTCGTAGCAGGCACGCCAGCCAGTTGATGTTTCAGCAAAAAGTGAACCGTCTGCGTAGCTTTGCACTTCCAGACCGGGTAGCCAGCGTATCGGTTGCTCAAGATAAGCCTGAAATGTGGCGATCGCTCGCGCCTGGAAACCAACAAAGCCGATGATTTGGTTGATAATCACACAATCCCAGGCGGTAAGCCCGACATCGTTAAGATGCTGGCGGGACTGACCGTCGATGATAGATGGAGAACCAGCCAGTTGGCGGGCATATTGCGTGATTTGCGCCAGTCGATGATTGCTTTCCCTGGAGGAGTCAGGTCCGGGAAGCGGTGTCAGACGCGCGGAATAGTAGTTACATAACCGCTGGACGCCGCAGACCTGGGCAACCGTCAGGGCGGTCGTCAGGCGTTCATAGGCGGTGAATGTTTGTAAGCGTGTCACTGTAAGCTGGTCGGGGAAGAACTCTACAGCAAGAGCACGCGCCGGGATCAGCCACGAATGAAAGGGATCAAGTGTTTCTTCATCAAGGATCACGTCGAGCAGAAAAGGATCGGTTACCTTTGCGGCTCCCGGAACCAGTGGTAAAACGTCATACTCCGAAGTACTGGATTGCGTTTCATGATACCAGTGGCTTTTGCCGGTAATGTGGCGTTGTTCCATGGGGACTCCTTGGTCGTAAAGGAAATCGTTATCCTGACGCAAGGCTGGGAGGGGAGAAAGACGGATCGGCGATAACAAATATCAGAAAGGTATAACAGAGAAATCGGGCGGCAGAACGCCGCCCATCTTTACCAACAGAACGATTATTTCAGTTCCAGTTCGTTCATGGCAGCGATGCTGAAACCGCCGTCAACGTGAACGACTTCACCGGAGATACCTGCGGAGAGATCGGAGCACAGGAACGCTGCAGAGTTACCCACATCTTCGATGGTAACGGTACGACGAATCGGTGTAACCGCTTCGCAGTGAGCCAGCATTTTACGGAAGTCTTTGATGCCGGAAGCCGCCAGAGTACGGATCGGACCAGCAGAGATGGCGTTAACACGCACACCTTCCGGACCCATCGCGTTAGCCATATAGCGTACGTTCGCTTCCAGAGACGCTTTTGCCAGACCCATAACGTTGTAGTTCGGGATAGCGCGTTCGGCGCCCAGGTAGGAGAGGGTCAGCAGGGCAGAACCCGGATTCAGCATGGAACGGCAAGCTTTTGCCATTGCAACGAAGCTGTAAGAGCTGATGTCGTGGGCAATTTTGAAGCCTTCACGGGTAACGGCGTTAACATAGTCACCATCCAGCTGATCGCCAGGTGCAAAACCAATAGAGTGTACGAAGCCGTCAAATTTCGGCCAGACTTTACCCAGTTCAGCGAACATGGTGTCGATGCTGGCATCTTCGGCAACATCGCACTGCAGAACGACGTCAGAACCTAATTGAGCGGCAAATTCTTCTACGCGGCCTTTCAGTTTGTCGTTCTGGTAGGTGAATGCCAGTTCAGCTCCTTCGCGGTGCATCGCCTGAGCGATACCGTAGGCGATGGACAGTTTGCTGGCAACACCGGTTACCAGAATGCGCTTACCGGAAAGAAAACCCATAGCTTTAATCCTTATTGTTGATGCTTGTTGTGCCTGAAAATCAGGCGATTCGTCGTTTTAGTAAACAGTACGAACA
Source organism: Escherichia sp. 93.0816 (assembly GCF_013368855.2). Taxonomy (NCBI): domain Bacteria; kingdom Pseudomonadati; phylum Pseudomonadota; class Gammaproteobacteria; order Enterobacterales; family Enterobacteriaceae; genus Escherichia; species Escherichia sp. 93.0816. The sequence goes on from NZ_JABWNC020000005.1 coordinate 204,793, forward strand.
GATAAACGGTTATTATAATCAACCAGGCTGTGGGTGGCTATAGTTGCCAGGTCCGACCGGAGCAGGGCGCGGGCAGGGTGGGTGCTTTTCCCCTCACCCTAACCCTCTCCCCAGAGGGGCGAGGGGACCGTATTGTGCAAATATTGTCACCCCAGCAACAAACAGGCACATACAGCCCCTTTCAGGGAGAGGGCTGGGGTGAGGGTAACCGGCGGTTCAGTCCTTGCCGAATATTCTTCATCATTCGCCTCCATATTTTCACCACAACAGCCACCTGGCTCGGTCGGCTCCCTCGCCCTTTCAGGGAGAGGGCTGGGGTGAGGGTGACAGGCGACTCAGTTCCTGCAGAATAATCTCCAGCACCGCCTCCTCATTACAATCGATCTCATTATTCCAGAAACGCAGCATGGTCCAGCCCTGCGACTCAAGCCAGCGTGTGCGCCTGGTATCATAGGCAACTGTCGAATCATGCTGCCCACCATCCAGCTCAACAACTACACGCGCCGAGCAGCAGGCAAAATCGAGAATGTAGCTCCCCACCGGATGTTGACGGCGAAATTTGAAATCACCAAAACGTCGGCTGCGAAGATATCGCCAGAGCTTTCGTTCCTGCGGGGTGAGATTGCGTCTTAAATAACGCGCATTTGATTTTATTTTATCCATCCACTCATTCTGACAAGATTTAATCCCTTGTCAGAATGAGGTGAATTATCTGGAAGACGGGTTCAGAAAATCAACGATCTTTACGCCACGCATCCGCCGTTAACGCTTCGCCAAAGTGCCCGGCAATCAGCCGTTTGGTGAGTTCATGCAGCGGTGATGCCAGCACATCCGCGGTGCTGCCTCGCTCGACAACCTCGCCCTGATGCATCACCAGAACCTGGTCGCTGATATGCTTCATCATCCCGATATGTTGGGTAACATAAATATAAGAAATGCCCTGTTTCTCTTGTAGCTCCAGCATCAGATTAATCAACTGCGAACGCATCGACATATCCAGCGAGGCGAGAGCTTCATCCGCGATAATAACTTTTGGGCGCAATATTAGCGCGCGTGCCAGACCCAGACGTTGTTTTTGCCCTGGTGCCAGCATATGCGGATAGTAACTGACGTGATCCGGTAGCAGCCCGACCATACGCATTGTTTCAATAATCTGTTTGCGCCGCTGTTCAGGCTCCAGATCGGTGTTCAAACGCAGAGGAAAATCAAGGATCTGCGAGATACGCTGACGCGGATTCAACGAGGTCGAAGGATCCTGAAAAATCATGCGAATCCGCTGGCTGCGGAAGGAATAATCACCAAAATGCAGCGGATGATCGTCAATCAATAACTCGCCGCTGGTTGGCTCAATCATTCCTGCCAGCATTTTCGCCAGCGTCGATTTACCCGAACCGTTTTCACCAATAATCGCCAGCGTCTGGCGTTCACGTAGCGTAAAGCTCAAGGGTTTTACGGCTTCTACGGTCTGACGACGAAACCAGCCAGTTCGGTAGCGGAACGTTTTGCTTAAATTACGCACTTCGAGCAGAGTTTCTATCATCTCACTCTTTCTCCATATTCAGCGGGAAATGACAGGCATAGAGATGATTTTTCGCGCCTGTCAGGCGCGGCGTCACTATACATTCTCGTTGTGCATACGGGCAACGTGGCCCCAGACGACAACCAATGGGTAATTGTTCCAGAAGCGGGATTGCGCCAGGCAGCGTATTGAGGCGACTTTTATGCGGCATTGCGCTGCCGAAATCCGGTATCGCGCGGATCAGCGCCTGGGTGTAAGGATGATGCGGCATCGTCACCAGCTCCTTACTCGGCGCTGTTTCCACCGTCTGCCCGCAGTAAAGCACGTTAATTTTGTCCGCCCATTGACTAAGCATTTGTAAGTCATGACTAATAAGCAAAATCGTTGTATTGCTGTTTTGATTCAAACGCGTCAGCAGGCGAAATATTTGCGCCTGGGTAGTAGGCTCCATCGAGTTTGTCGGTTCGTCAGCTATCAGCAGACGTGGTTGATTCGCCAGCGCGATGGCAATCATCACTTTCTGGCATTCACCTTCGGTCAACTCATACGGAAAACTGCGCATCGCATCTTTGTGATCTTTAATCCCCACGCGGTGCAGCAGTTCAATGGCGCGACGTTTGCGCCAGCCAAAACGCTGCCACCAACGGCCTTTATAAGTCCAGGCCGGGATGTTTTGCATTAACTGACGCCCCACACGTTCAGAAGGGTCGAGACACGATTGCGGTTCCTGAAAAATCATCGACACGTTGTGCCCAACCAGCTTGCGCCGTTCGCGCGCGGAGAGACGCAGCAGATCGATGTCATCAAAACGCATACGGTCAGCGGTAACACGCCAGTTATCTTTATTGACGCCACAAATCGCTTTCGCAATCAAACTTTTGCCGGAGCCGGATTCACCAACAAGGCCACGGATTTCACCTTCGGTTAAGGTCATACTCACGCGGTCAACGGCTTTAACCCACTCATCACCGGTTTTAAATTCAATGGTCAGGTTACGAATATCCAGTAACGGCATTATTCTACCCCCGCAATAATCGCACGACGCACACCATCACCAAGGAGGTTAACCAACAACACGCTGATCATAATTGCCGCACCAGGCAGCATGACGGTCCACGGGGCGACATAAATCAGTTCCAGTGCATCGCCGAGCATCGCTCCCCATTCAGGTGAGGGGAGTTGCGCGCCGAGATCAAGAAAGCCCAGCGCGGCGATATCAAGAATTGCCATCGACAGTGCGCGGGTGATCTCCGTGACCAGCCCAGCGGTGATGTTTGGCAGCACGGCAAACCAGAGAATATTCAGCGTCGTTGCACCATCCAGGCGAGCAGCGATAACGTACTCTTTTTCCAGCTCATCATGCACCATGCTGTAGACCGAACGCACCATACGCGGCAGTAGTGCCAGCCAGACGGCAAACATCGCGTGCGACAAACTCGGTCCGGCAAACGCCACAACGATAATTGCCAGCAGCAGGGACGGGATCGCCAGTAAGGTATCCAGAATATGATTAAGTACCGCTGACCGTAGACCATGCGTCGCACCGGCGAAGGTGCCGAGCACCAGACCACAGACGGTAGCAGCAAGTGTCACCACAAATGCGCCGCCAACGGTAGGCGCCGCGCCGCTCAATAAACGGCTTAAAACGTCGCGTCCGAGGTCGTCAGTCCCCAGGAAGAAAGAGACTTCGCCATAGCGCGACCATGACGGTGGCAACAATTGATAACCGAGAAATTGCTGGTCAATGCCGTAAGGCGCAAACCAGCCGCCAAAAATACACAGTACAGCCAGCCCCGCGCAGCCGTACAGGCCGACCATTGCAGCGGCGTCACCATAGAATTTGCGCCAGGCGGTACGTAGCGTGCCCGGCGGGCGCTTCTCGCTGTATACGCTATCGTAAGGCATACCATTCCTTATGTTTCAGAGGGTTAGCCATAGCACCCAAAATATCAGAAATCACGTTAACAATAATGACCAGCGAACCACACACCATCACACCGGCGGAAATCGCTGCGTAATCTTGTTGGCGAATGGCGTTAATTAACCAGCGCCCCAAACCAGGCCAGCTAAAGACCATTTCGGTGATCATCGCCAGCGTCAGCATGGTGGAAAACTGCAAACCCAGACGAGGGATGACAGGGGGTAACGCGTTATGCAGCACATGGCGACGCAAAATAGTAAAGCGTGACAAACCACGAGTCGCCGCTGCTTTCACATAATTCTGGTCATAGACTTCGATGGTGCTGATACGCATCAATCGGATCACTTCAGTTGTTGGCGCAACCGACAGAGTGATGACCGGCAATACCATATGGCGTATTGCGCTCATGATCATTTCATCCCGCCACGGAGAGTCCGAAAGCCAGGCATCAATCAACGCAAAGCCGGTAACAGGTTTCACTTCATAGAGCAAATCGAAACGCCCTGAAACGGGCAGCCAGCCCAGCGTCAGCGAACAAAACAGCGTCAGCAGAAGCGCCAGCCAGAAAACCGGGATTGAAAAGCCCAGCAACGCGATGGCATTGATCAAATTATCTTGCCACTTATGGCGCGTAATCCCGGCAATCATGCCCACCGGGATGCCGACAATCAGCGCAAAACCGAAAGCGAGAATGCATAGCTCAATCGTTGCCGGAAAGACCTCTTTTAACTGTTCGGCTATCGGCTGACCGTTAATGCTGGAAACGCCAAAATCCCAGTGAATCAGGCCGTTAAACCAGAATACCCAGGCATTCCCCAGTGAAGCGCCTTGTAACGGCGCATGTGGCGTGAAATAGCTCAAACTGAAGCCAACAAAAGTCAGCAGGAACAAGGTCACGATCAATAATAAAACGCGGCGTAAGGTGAAGATAATCATGGTTTTTTCACCTCATTTTGCTTTTCGCGGTACACACCAGCGAAGGAGGCGTTACCAAATGGGCTAAGAACCAGCCCCTTGATATCGTACCGATAGGCCTGCAAGCGTAGTGATGAGGCCAGCGGTAGAATGGGTAACTCCTGTGCCAGAATACTTTGCGCTTCGTCATAGGCTTCAATACGCGCCGCCAGTTGCTGCGAGGAGAGCGCCTTACGCAACACGCTGTCGAATTTCGGATCGCACCAGTGGGCAAGGTTGGTCTGCGAATGAATTGCCGCGCAGCTCAGTAACGGGCGGAAGAAACTGTCCGGGTCGTTACTGTCCGTCGCCCAGCCGGATAACGTCAGATCATGGCTCATATCCATCAACCGCGCCTCCTGAAAACGACCTTCTACCGGCACAATCACCACTTTCACGCCGACCTGCGCCATATCCGCCTGAATCAGCTCGGCAGTTTTCAGCGGACTGGGGTTCCACGCTTGCGAGCGTATTGGCACCCACAGTTTCAGCGTTAAATTTTCCAGCCCCAACGCCTTCAACTGTTCGCGTGATTTCGCCGGATTGTATTCGGTAATTTTAGACTCGTTGTCATAAGCCCACGAGGCGCGCGGTAAAATAGAGGCCGCCGTTTCAGCCGTACCGTAATAGATAGATTGCATCAGGCGCTGGTTATTAATCGCCAGTGCCAGCGCATGACGTACTGCCGGATTATTAAGCGGTGGTTTGGCAGTGTTAAACGCCAGATAGGCGACGTTCATCCCAGGACGCAGCGTTAAACGCAAGCGCGGGTCGTCACGCAAAATGGATAGCTGGCTGGCAGCAGGCCAGGCCAGAACGTCGCATTCACCAGTCAGGAGTTTCGACAGACGTCCGGTGCCGCCGGAGCCTAAATCCACCACCACCTGCGGCATTAACGGTTTACCGCGCCAGAAGTCATCATGACGTTGTAGGCGAATAAATTGCCCGGCGCGGTATTCCGACAACTGATACGGTCCAGTGCCGACCGGTTGACGGTCGAGTTGCTCCTGGCGATCTTCTTTCTCTAACTTCCGGGCATATTCTGCCGACATGACCGAAGCATAATGGGTTGCGAGGTGCCACAAAAAAGAAGCATCCGGCTGAGCCAGACGGAACTCAACGGTATGATTATCCAGTTTACGGACGCTTTTCACGTTATCGGCAAATTGCAGGCTGTCGAAGTAGGGGAAGTTGCTGCCGTTGACGTTATGCCACGGGTTGTTGCGGTCAAAAATTCGCTGGAAGGTAAACACCACATCGTCGGCATTCATTTTACGAGTGGGAGTAAACCAGTCGGTTTTTTGAAACGGAACATCGCGACGCAGGTGGAAGCGATAGGTCGCGCCGTTGTCGAGTACTTCCCAGCTTTCGGCAAGTTCCGGCATCAGGCGATAGGTATAGGGATCGACATCCAGCAGTCGATCATAAAACTGGGCGGCAAGGGTATCGACAATTAACCCACTGCTCGCTTTGGATGGGTTAAAGGTGTTGACTTGCCCGCTGACGCAATAGACAAAACCGCTGTCGCGGATATCAGCATGCGGGGTGGATTCAGGCGCGGCGATTGCCTGACCACTCACCAGTCCAGCAATCACCAAAAGAGACGATAATACCTGGCGCATAATATTAAGGGATTTTATGTAAAGAGGCTATCTTACTAATATTTAATGACATTTGCCATTACCGTTTGTGTTCAGGAGTCGTAATGAGGGCCGTGTGGTTGGTCGTTGAACAGGTGGCGTCGCCATCTGTTCAACATTCGTACCCGTGATTTCTCTATAACTATAACTCACAGAACAACTTAGCGAGGAGCAGAGCGGTACGATCGTGAGAAACCCATTAAAGCACGCTGCAGTGCGTGTCATTTTAACCGGATGCAGCGTGAACGCTTTATCCGGACAACGATACTGACCGATCGTCTGCAATTAAATAATTACTCATTACCCCATTGATTCAAAAACTCTGCGATCTCATCAATGCGTACGGGATTAATCCCCGCTTCAGCAGCCATTTCATGTTGGGCTTCTTCGCTGATCTCTTCATTGTTCATCAAACGGGTGAGCAGTAACTGGAAGTAGTGGGCCAGCGGTGTGCGTTCAGCGTCTGCGACAGGCTCTGCGCATTCGGTCGCGTACTCATCGGCAATATCAAAATATTTTAGCGGGATATCGTGGTTCATTATTTGCCCCTGGGGTTAATGCGCTAAGCATAAGGGCGGATGATAGCACTCGTGATCCGGGTCATACATCTTTTTATAGATAATGACGCGGCGCATTGCCCCCGGCAGGACAATGCGCCGCGCATCCTACGTATTACGTTTCGCTAACCGGAGTTCTGTCGCCCTCGTACAGCGGCACTTTGCGATAGCGACGGATCAGATACCACAAATATGCGCCGCCTAATGAGGCCCATACCAGACCGAGCGTCAATGAGGTCGACTCAAGGTTAACCCACAACACGCCCACCGTAAGAGCGCCAACCAGCGGCATTAATAAATAGTGGAAGTGTTCCTTCCAGCTTTTATTCATCCCTTTGCGTCGCCAGAAGTGATTAAACACAGACAAATTAACGAAGGTAAACGCCACCAGTGCGCCGAAATTAATCAACGCCGTGGCGGTGACTAAATCAAAGAACAGCGCCGACAGTGCCACAATTCCTACCATAATGACGTTCAGTGCCGGAGTCCGCCATTTCGGGTGCACATAGCCAAACACGCGTTCCGGGAACACATTGTCGCGGCCCATCACATACAGCAGACGCGAGACGCTGGCGTGCGACGCGAGGCCAGACGCTAACGTGTTCACAAACGTGGTGCAAAGGAAAATCGACTGGAACAGCTTGCCGCCGACGTACAGTGCAATCTCCGGCAGTGCAGCATCCGGGTCTTTAAAGCGGCTGATATCCGGGAAGAACAGTTGCATAAAGAACGATGCGGCAATAAAGATAACGCCACCGTAAACCGCCGTCAGGAAGATGGCTTTCGGGATCACGCGTGCGGCGTCCGGTGTCTCTTCCGAAAGCGTAGTCACCGCATCAAAACCGAGGAACGAGAAGCAGACGATCGTCGCCCCGGTAATAATCGGAATCAGATGCGCGTTCTCGCTGATAAACGGCTGTAGCGACCAGACCGTGCCAACACCTTCACCTTTATGCAATCCCTGAACCACCAGGAAGATAAACACCACCATGATGGAGATTTGTACCAGTACAAACAGGGTATTGAAGTTGGCGACCAGGTTGACGCTCTTCAGATTCGCGGCGGTTAAAATGGCGACGAAGGTTACCACCCACACCCACGGCGGCACTTCCGGGAAGAGGGCGGAGAGATAGATTTTCGCCAACAAGACATTGATCATCGGCAAAAAGAGATAATCCAGCAGCGATGACCAACCGACCATAAAGCCGACGTGCGGGTTAATCGACTTTTGCGCGTAGGTATAGGCCGAGCCAGCTTCCGGGAACTGGCGAACCAGTTTGCCGTAGCTGATCGCGGTAAACAGCACGCCTGCCAGCGCCAGCAGGTAGGATGCCGGAACGTGACCGTCGCTAATACCGGACACAATGCCAAAAGTATCGAACACGGTCATCGGTGTGAGATAGGCCAGACCCATCATCACCACCTGCCACAATTTCAGTGATTTTCGCAGGCGAGTTTTGCCCGGTTGTGCAGCAATGTCCAGCGGTGAATTAATAGCCATAATCGCTGCCTCCACTGCGCAATCGGGTTTGCGGTCGCGTCGACCTGAAATCAAACCTGTTTAGCAGGGGAAGCAAAGGGGGCGGAGTCCGGTCAGTCGCAGGGGGAACGCATACGCAGCCTCCCTCGCCATGCGGGAATTTCATCATCGGCATCATCTCATTTCCTCGTCACAGTCTTAATCGTTAACGGAAGCCCGTTGCCGCCTGCGCTCCATAACGCGACATCCGGGAAATGTCTGGATTACCAGCAAATGTCAGGCCTGGCTCCGCTCAGGCCGATGAGACAACCCCCGCAAGGGGGCACTACGCGTTTTTCAACATCCACTCAATTTCTGTTTCTGTGATGAGGCGCTCAAACTGCAACAGCTCATCATTTTTACAGGCGTGATACACATGACAGAAACGCTCGCCTAAATAGTGGCGCAGGTGATCGTTTTCGATAAACTCCCACAGGGCATCGCTCTGGCGAATCGGGAAGGGTAATCCTTCCTGTTCCAGCCCGTTACCTTCAACTTCCTCCTGCAACGGCAGCTCGTTATCAAGACCGTGCAGAATACCGGCGAAAATCGCCGCCATCACCAGATACGGGTTGGCATCCGCCCCCGCCACGCGATACTCCACGCGGTGGTTATGACGATCGCCGCACGGAATACGCAGGGCAACGGTACGGTTGTTATGACCCCACGATGCCTGCGTCGGCACATACATTCCTGGCTGGAAGCGGCGATATGAGTTTACGTTCGGCGCCAGCAATGCCATTGATGACGGCATCAGGTCGATCATCCCGGCGAGCATCTTTTTCAGCAGCGGCGAATCTTCGCCTTCCGCGTCAGACAGCACGTTCTCGCCACGATTATTTTGCATACTGATATGGATATGCATCCCGCTGCCCGCGTGCTCTTCATACGGCTTCGCCATAAAAGTGGCGTGCATCTTATGCTTTTCCGCCATCAAGCGCACCAGGCGTTTAAGGGCTAATGCATCATCGCAGGCTTCCAGCACGTTATCGGTATGGTAGAGGTTGATTTCAAACTGACCTGGCGAAGCCTCGGCGACCGCGCCATCTGCCGGAATCAGCTGTAACTGCGCCAGTTCATCAATATCATTGAGCACATCGGCGAAGTGGTTGAGGTTATCGACAGAGTAGACCTGGCTTTGGGTATTGCGGTCATCGGTGCCTGGCGCGCAGGGCGGTTGCAGATACCCTTCGGCGTCGCGCTGGCGATCCAGTAAATAGAACTCCAGCTCTACCGCTACGACCGGGAACAATCCGCGCTGGCGTAGCTGCTGCCACAGGCGGTTGAGTACATTCCTCGGCTCAACGTCAAAGGGAGCGCCATCTTCATCGACCATGGTCAGAAGCATTTGACCAATAAACTCAGGATCGGCGGCGGAAGGGGTCAAAGAACCGAGAATGGGGACACAGGTACGATCGGGTTCGCCCATTTCTTGTCCTAGCCCAGCTTCTTCTACCACATTGCCCAGAATATCCATCGCAAACACCGAAGCCGGGAAGTAGCATCCTTTCTCCAGTTTTTTCAGGCTGGAGAAGGGGACGCGTTTTCCACGAAAACAGCCATTAAGATCGGTAAGTAAAACATCAACATATTGCGTATTAGGGTAGCGTTCCAGGTAGCGTTTCACTTCCTGCGTAAAGGCGCTACCCCGCCTCTCTTCTGACTGCTGAACAAAGTTCTCTACTTCAACGATATTGGTTTCCATGATTCTTCGCCTTTGGTTTTGTTTTCCACTCGTTATCAGAGCGTAAAATATAATGACCACTCTTCGAATCTGTATGCAAACTAAATGTTTGCCAAATGTTAAATTGAGTTTGCAAAAAAGAAAACTCACTGCTAGATTGAAAAAATATTGAACAGAAAGGTCATTTAAACCGCAGTAATGGCGATAATTTAGTCCACTTTGTGAGATTGAGCATGGAAAATATAATGAACAATCCTGTTATCGGTGTCGTAATGTGCAGGAACAGGCTTAAGGGTCATGAGGCCCAGACTCTGCAAGAAAAGTACCTGAATGCCATCATTCACGCGGGTGGTTTGCCGATTGCGCTGCCCCATGCGCTGGCGGAACCGTCATTACTTGAACAACTTCTGCCGAAACTTGACGGTATTTATCTTCCTGGTAGCCCCAGCAATGTGCAGCCGCACCTATATGGTGAAAACGGCGATGAGCCTGACGCCGATCCCGGGCGTGATCTTCTGAGCATGGCGTTAATTAACGCCGCACTCGAAAGGCGCATCCCCATTTTCGCCATCTGCCGGGGGTTACAGGAAATGGTGGTGGCAACAGGTGGCTCGTTGCATCGCAAGTTGTGCGAACAGACTGAGCTACTGGAACATCGTGAAGACCCCGAACTGCCGGTAGAGCAGCAATATGCGCCGTCGCATGAAGTTCAGGTTGAAGAGGGGGGATTACTGTCTGCGCTGTTACCTGAATGTAGCAACTTTTGGGTAAACTCTCTGCATGGACAAGGGGCGAAGGTTGTTAGCTCACGGTTGCGTGTTGAAGCTCGCTCGCCGGATGGCTTAGTTGAGGCGGTTAGCGTCATCAATCATCCTTTCGCGCTGGGCGTACAGTGGCACCCGGAATGGAACAGTAGCGAGTATGCGCTTTCGCGTATATTGTTCGAGGGCTTTATCACCGCTTGTCAGAACCATATCGCTGAAAAACAGCGACTCTGACCACTACAGTTAAGGAAATGCAAATATGAGTGATGAGGGACTGGCGCCAGGAAAACGCTTGTCGGAAATCCGCCAGCAGCAGGGGCTTTCACAACGTCGTGCCGCCGAACTCTCCGGGCTGACTCACAGTGCTATAAGTACGATAGAACAGGATAAAGTCAGCCCTGCCATCAGTACGCTGCAAAAGCTGCTGAAGGTGTATGGACTGTCACTCTCGGAATTCTTTTCCGAGCCGGAGAAACCTGATGAGCCGCAGGTCGTCATTAATCAGGACGACTTAATTGAAATGGGCAGTCAGGGTGTGTCAATGAAGCTGGTGCATAACGGTAACCCGAATCGCACGTTGGCGATGATCTTTGAGACGTACCAGCCGGGCACAACCACTGGGGAAAGAATTAAGCATCAGGGTGAGGAAATAGGCACTGTACTGGAGGGTGAAATTGTTCTGACCATTAATGGACAGGATTATCACCTCGTCGCGGGGCAAAGTTATGCCATTAATACCGGCATCCCGCACAGTTTCAGTAATACGTCGGCAGGTATTTGCCGGATTATCAGCGCCCATACCCCCACCACGTTTTAATCTTTTTGTTCTGTAAGCCGGGTAAGCGCAATGCGCCCGGCAATCTATAAGGAATGTCGCCGGAAATAAACGGGCTCATCGCCCGGGGATCTCTGCGCCCTGACGTTCACAAACTGCATATATCTGATAGACGTGAAACAGGAGTCATAATGAATTTTCATCATCTGGCTTACTGGCAGGATAAAGCGTTAAGTCTCGCCATTGAAACCCGCTTATTTATTAACGGTGAATATACCGCTGCGGCGGAAAACGAAACCTTTGAAACTATTGATCCGGTCACCCAGGCACCGCTGGCGAATATTGCGCGCGGTAAGAGCGCCGATATTGACCGTGCGGTGAGTGCGGCGCGCAGCGTATTTGAGCGCGGCGACTGGTCGCAAACGTCTCCAGCAAAACGCAAAGTGGTACTGAATAAACTCGCCGATTTAATGGAAGCCAACGCGGAAGAACTGGCGCTGCTGGAAACCCTCGACACCGGTAAACCGATTCGTCACAGCCTGCGTGATGATATTCCCGGCGCGGCGCGCGCCATTCGCTGGTACGCCGAAGCTATCGATAAAGTTTACGGCGAAGTCGCTACCACCAGTTGCCATGAGCTGGCGATGATTGTGCGCGAACCGGTCGGCGTAATTGCCGCCATTGTACCGTGGAACTTCCCGCTGCTGCTGACCTGCTGGAAACTCGGCCCGGCGCTGGCGGCAGGTAACAGTGTTGTCCTGAAACCGTCCGAAAAATCGCCGCTCAGTGCGATTCGCCTTGCGGGGCTGGCGAAAGAAGCCGGTCTGCCGGATGGCGTGTTGAACGTGGTAACTGGTTTTGGTCATGAAGCCGGGCAGGCGCTTTCGCGTCATAATGATATCGATGCCATCGCCTTTACCGGTTCAACCCGCACCGGGAAACAACTGCTGAAAGATGCGGGCGACAGCAACATGAAACGCGTCTGGCTGGAAGCAGGTGGTAAAAGCGCCAACATCGTTTTCGCCGACTGCCCGGATTTGCAACAGGCTGCAAGCGCCACCGCCGCAGGCATCTTCTACAACCAGGGCCAGGTGTGCATCGCCGGAACCCGTTTATTGCTGGAAGAGAGTATCGCCGATGAATTCTTAGCCCTGTTAAAACAGCAGGCGCAAAACTGGCAGCCAGGGCATCCACTTGATCCTGCAACCACGATGGGCACGTTAATCGACTGCGCTCACGCCGACTCGGTACACACCTTTATCCGTGAAGGCGAAGGCAAAGGGCAACTGCTGCTGGATGGTCGCAACGCTGAACTGGCTGCGGCCATCGGCCCGACCATCTTTGTGGATGTGGACCCGCATGCGTCCTTAAGTCGCGAAGAGATTTTCGGCCCAGTGCTGGTGGTCACCCGTTTCACATCAGAAGACCAGGCGCTACAGCTTGCCAACGACAGCCAGTACGGCCTCGGTGCGGCGGTATGGACGCGCGATCTCTCCCGCGCACACCGCATGAGCCGTCGCCTGAAAGCCGGTTCCGTCTTCGTCAATAACTACAACGACGGCGATATGACCGTACCGTTTGGCGGTTATAAGCAGAGCGGCAACGGTCGCGATAAATCCCTGCACGCCCTTGAAAAATTCACCGAACTGAAAACCATCTGGATAAGCCTGGAGGCCTGAAATGACCGAACATACCAGTAGTTACTACGCCGCCAGTGCGAATAAATATGCGCCTTTCGACACGCTGAATGAGTCAATCACGTGTGATGTTTGCGTGGTTGGCGGCGGCTACACCGGGCTTTCCTCTGCACTGCATCTGGCGGAAGCGGGCTTTGACGTGGTGGTACTCGAAGCCTCACGCATTGGCTTTGGCGCCAGCGGACGCAATGGCGGGCAGCTTGTGAACTCCTACAGCCGCGACATCGACGTGATCGAAAAAAGCTACGGCATGGACACCGCCCGTATGCTCGGCAGCATGATGTTTGAGGGTGGCGAGATCATCCGCGAACGTATCAAACGTTATCAGATTGACTGCGACTACCGCCCCGGCGGCCTGTTTGTGGCGATGAATGATAAACAGCTCGCGACTCTGGAAGAGCAGAAAGAGAACTGGGAACGCTACGGCAATAAACAGCTGGAGCTGCTGGACGCCAACGCCATTCGCCGTGAAGTTGCCAGCGATCGCTACACCGGTGCGCTGCTGGATCACAGCGGCGGGCATATTCACCCGCTGAACCTCGCCATTGGCGAAGCCGACGCCATTCGTCTGAACGGCGGGCGCGTGTATGAGCTTTCTGCGGTGACGCAGATCCAGCACACCACGCCAGCCGTTGTGCGCACTGCTAAAGGCCAGGTGATGGCGAAGTATGTGATTGTCGCCGGGAATGCGTATCTGGGCGATAAAGTGGAGCCGGAACTGGCGAAGCGCAGTATGCCGTGCGGCACGCAGGTAATCACCACCGAGCGGCTTTCCGATGATTTAGCCCGTTCGCTGATCCCGAAAAACTACTGTGTCGAAGACTGTAACTATCTGCTTGATTACTATCGTCTCACTGCTGACAACCGCCTGTTGTACGGCGGCGGCGTGGTGTACGGTGCGCGCGACCCGGATGATGTCGAGCGTCTTGTGGTGCCGAAACTGCTGAAAACTTTCCCGCAGTTGCAGGGCGTAAAAATCGACTACCGCTGGACGGGCAACTTCCTGCTGACCCTGTCGCGTATGCCACAGTTTGGTCGCCTCGATAAAAACATTTACTACATGCAGGGCTACAGCGGCCACGGCGTGACCTGTACCCATCTCGCCGGGCGTTTAATTGCTGAACTGCTACGCGGAGATGCCGAGCGTTTCGACGCCTTCGCCAATCTGCCGCATTACCCGTTCCCCGGCGGGCGCACGCTGCGCGTGCCGTTTACCGCGATGGGCGCAGCCTATTACAGCCTGCGCGATCGTCTGGGCGTTTAATTTCCGATTAACCGTGAAGAGTCAAAAGGTGTGAAACATGAGCAACAATGAATTCCATCAGCGTCGTCTTTCTGCCACTCCACGTGGGGTTGGCGTAATGTGTAACTTCTTCGCCCAGTCGGCTGAAAACGCCACGCTGAAGGATGTTGAAGGCAATGAATACATTGATTTCGCCGCAGGCATTGCGGTGCTGAACACCGGACATCGCCATCCTGAACTGGTGGCAGCGGTGGAACAGCAACTGCAACAGTTTACCCACACGGCGTACCAGATTGTGCCATACGAAAGCTACGTCACGCTGGCGGAGAAAATCAACGCCCTTGCGCCGGTCAGTGGTCAGGCTAAGACCGCGTTCTTCACCACCGGTGCGGAAGCGGTTGAGAATGCGGTCAAAATCGCCCGCGCCCATACCGGACGCCCAGGCGTGATTGCGTTTAGCGGCGGCTTTCACGGTCGCACGTATATGACCATGGCGTTAACTGGCAAAGTTGCGCCGTATAAAATTGGCTTCGGCCCGTTCCCGGGTTCGGTGTATCACGTGCCGTATCCGTCAGATTTGCATAGCGTTTCGACGCAAGATTCCCTCGACGCCATCGAACGCTTGTTTAAATCAGACATCGAAGCGAAACAAGTCGCGGCGATTATTTTCGAACCGGTGCAGGGCGAGGGCGGTTTCAACGTGGCGCCAAAAGAGTTGGTTTCTGCCATTCGCCGCCTGTGCGATGAGCACGGCATTGTGATGATTGCTGATGAAGTGCAAAGCGGTTTTGCGCGTACCGGTAAACTGTTTGCCATGGATCATTATGCTGACAAGCCCGATTTAATGACGATGGCGAAAAGCCTCGCGGGTGGGATGCCGCTTTCGGGTGTGGTCGGTAACGCCAGCATTATGGACGCGCCAGCGCCGGGCGGGCTTGGTGGCACCTACGCTGGGAACCCGCTGGCGGTGGCTGCCGCGCACGCAGTGCTCAACATTATCGACAAAGAATCCCTTTGCGACCGTGCGAATCAACTTGGTCAGCGCCTGACGCAAACGCTGATTGAGGCTAAAGAAAGCGTTCCGGCAATTGCTGCGGTACGCGGTCTGGGGTCAATGATTGCGGCAGAGTTTAACGACCCGCAAACGGGCGAGCCGTCGGCGGCGATTGCGCAGAAAATCCAGCAACGCGCGCTGGCGCAGGGGCTGCTTCTGCTGACCTGTGGCGCATACGGCAACGTGATTCGTTTCCTGTATCCGCTGACCATCCCGGATGCGCAATTCGATGCGGCAATGAAAATTTTGCAGGATGCGCTGAGAGATTAATACGCAGAAGCAGGGGTAACGCAATAATGCCTGATACGCTGCGCTTATCAGGCCTGCAAACGACGTATTGATTATGTATGCCGGATAAGGCGTTCACGCCGCATCCGGCAAGTTGTATTGCCCAACTTCGCTAAATCTGGTGCTTTTTCAACAACGCGCGGAACTGATGATAGGTTAAGCCCAGCAATTCAGCTGCGCGCTTCTGGTTATATTTCCCCTGTTGCAAACTGAGTTGCAGCAACTCTTTTTCCTGCTGCATTTGAAACTCACGTAAATCCAGCGGCAGCGTTGGAAGCGAGGTGTTTTCTGAAACGGCGATGGCTTCTTCAGGTGGACGCCGTTTAAAGGGATCAATAATGATGTCATCAAGCGGATAATCGCTGGTGCCGTGGCGATACACTGAACGTTCCACCACGTTTTTCAATTCACGAATATTCCCCGGCCAGCGATAATTCAGTAACGTTTCTCTGGCGCGCTCGGTAAAACCCGGGAACAGAGGCAGCTTGATTTCCCGACACATCTGGATGGCAAAGTGTTCCGCCATCAGCATAATGTCGCCTTCACGCTCGCGCAGGGGCGGCAGTTGCACCACGTCGAAAGCCAGGCGGTCCAGCAGGTCAGCGCGAAAAGTGCCTTCATCAACCATCGCCGGAAGATCGGCATTTGTCGCACATACCAGCCGCACATTGACCTGTAATGGCTGGCTGCCGCCAACGCGTTCCAGTTCACCATATTCGATCACGCGTAATAATTTTTCCTGCACCATCATTGGTGCCGTAGCGAGTTCATCAAGAAACAGCGTTCCGCCGTCGGCACGTTCAAATCGTCCAGGATGGCGTTTTTGCGCCCCGGTAAACGCGCCCGCCTCGTGCCCGAACAATTCGGAATCCAGCAGATTTTCATTTAACGCCGCGCAGTTAAGGGAAATAAACGGCCCTTGCCAGCGGGAGGAGAGATAATGCAAACGGCTGGCGATCAGCTCTTTACCGGTGCCGCGCTCGCCAATAATCAAAACCGGTTTGTCCAGCGGCGCGAGATGCGAAACCTGTTCCAGCACTTCAAGAAAGCTGTTCGCCTCACCGAGTAAGTTATCTTTGTATTCTGCCATGATGAAATTCGCCACTTGTTAGTGTAATTCGCTAATTCATCCTGGCATGTTGCTGTTGAATCTTCAATCAGATCTTTATAAATCAAAAAGATAAAAAATTGGCACGCAAATTGTATTAACAGTTCAGCAGGACAATCCTGAACGAAGAAATCAAGAGGACAACATTATGGGTATTTTTTCTCGCTTTGCCGACATCGTGAATGCCAACATCAACGCTCTGTTAGAGAAAGCGGAAGATCCGCAGAAACTGGTGCGTCTGATGATCCAGGAAATGGAAGATACATTAGTTGAAGTGCGTTCTACCTCGGCGCGTGCGTTGGCGGAAAAGAAACAGCTGACTCGCCGTATTGAACAAGCGTCGGCGCGTGAAGTTGAGTGGCAGGAAAAAGCCGAACTGGCGCTGCTGAAAGAGAGAGAAGATCTGGCGCGTGCGGCACTAATTGAAAAACAGAAACTGACCGATCTGATTAAGAGCCTGGAACATGAAGTGATGCTGGTGGACGATACGCTGGAGCGTATGAAGAAAGAGATTGGCGAGCTGGAAAACAAATTGAGCGAAACTCGCGCTCGCCAGCAGGCATTGATGTTGCGTCATCAGGCTGCAAACTCGTCGCGTGACGTGCGTCGTCAACTGGACAGTGGCAAACTGGATGAAGCAATGGCGCGTTTCGAATCTTTCGAGCGTCGTATCGACCAGATGGAAGCGGAAGCAGAAAGCCACAGCTTCGGCAAACAAAAATCGCTGGACGATCAGTTTGCCGAACTGAAAGCCGATGATGCAATCAGTGAGCAACTGGCACAATTAAAAGCCAAAATGAAGCAAGATAATCAATAATAACACCCAGGCGGCGTCTGAACGCGCCGCCGCTCATTCTTTAAGGAGTACTTATGAGCGCGCTATTTCTGGCTATTCCGTTAACCATTTTTGTGCTGTTTGTTTTACCTATCTGGTTATGGCTGCATTACAGCAACCGCTCCAGTCGCGGTGAATTGTCGCAAAGCGAACAGCAGCGATTAGCGCAATTGGCTGATGAAGCAAAGCGGATGCGCGAGCGTATTCAGGCGCTGGAGTCCATTCTTGATGCAGAACATCCGAACTGGAGGGATCGCTAATGGCGGGCATTAATCTCAATAAAAAGTTATGGCGTATTCCACAACAGGGCATGGTGCGCGGCGTCTGTGCGGGGATTGCTAATTATTTTGATGTACCGGTAAAACTGGTGCGTATCCTCGTGGTGCTGTCGATTTTCTTTGGCCTGGCGCTATTTACCCTGGTTGCTTACATCATTTTGTCATTTGCCCTTGACCCGATGCCGGACAACATGGCGTATGGTGAACAACAACCTTCCAGCATCGAATTGCTGGATGAAGTCGACCGTGAACTGGCGGCCAGTGAAACGCGTTTACGCGAGATGGAACGTTATGTCACTTCCGATACCTTCACGCTGCGTAGCCGTTTCCGTCAATTGTGAGGAAAGTTATGAATATTCGCTGGCAACAGGCCGGGCAAAAGGTGAAGCCTGGTTTTAAATTAGCAGGCAAGCTGGTTCTTCTTACCGCACTGCGCTACGGCCCGGCGGGCGTGGCTGGCTGGGCGATAAAATCTGTTGCTCGCCGCCCGCTGAAAATGTTGCTGGCTGTGGCGCTGGAACCGCTGTTAAGTCGGGCTGCCAATAAACTGGCGCAGCGTTATAAAAGGTGAGGGGAGTTTCGCAAAAATTGTTAAATCTCAGGCGTATAATGGATGGCAATTTTCATCCATAGAAGGACGCTTACATGTTTAAAAAAGGCTTACTTGCGCTGACGCTGGCGTTTTCACTGCCTGTTTTTGCTGCTGAACACTGGATCGATGTTCGTGTTCCAGAACAGTATCAGCAAGAACACGTTCAGGGAGCCATCAATATTCCCCTGAAGGAAGTGAAAGAGCGCATTGCCACCGCCGTTCCGGATA
This sequence comes from Escherichia sp. 93.0816, assembly GCF_013368855.2. NCBI lineage: Bacteria > Pseudomonadati > Pseudomonadota > Gammaproteobacteria > Enterobacterales > Enterobacteriaceae > Escherichia > Escherichia sp. 93.0816. The sequence continues at coordinate 223,449 of NZ_JABWNC020000005.1, forward strand.
AAAACGACACCGTGAAAGTGTATTGCAACGCCGGACGCCAGTCCGGGCAGGCAAAAGAGATCCTCAACGAAATGGGATATACCCACGTTGAGAACGCCGGTGGTCTTAAAGACATTGCGATGCCGAAGGTCAAAGGTTAACAAATTACTTATTGAGCGGTGTAAATAACGCCGCTTATTCATTTGATAAATCAAAATTAACCCACATTATTATCTCCAGCATCTCATCCTTTCTACAGCTTTCTGGCACAGGACAGCAATGAAGCGACTCAAAAATGAACTTAACGCGCTGGTGAATCGTGGCGTCGACAGGCACCTGCGACTGGCGGTAACCGGACTTAGCCGTAGTGGCAAAACGGCGTTTATCACCGCGATGGTCAATCAGTTGCTCAATATTCATGCAGGAGCACGCTTGCCGCTGTTAAGCGCGGTGCGTGAAGAGCGCCTGCTGGGTGTGAAGCGTATTCCACAGCGCGATTTTGGCATTCCGCGTTTTACCTACGACGAAGGGTTAGCGCAGCTGTACGGCGATCCTCCCGCCTGGCCGACGCCAACGCGTGGTGTCAGCGAAATCCGCCTGGCATTGCGTTATAAATCGAACGATTCGCTACTGCGTCACTTCAAAGACACCTCCACGCTGTATCTGGAGATTGTGGATTATCCCGGCGAATGGCTACTCGATCTGCCAATGCTGGCGCAGGACTATTTAAGCTGGTCACGGCAGATGACGGGCTTGCTTAATGGTCAGCGCGGCGAGTGGTCGGCAAAATGGCGGATGATGTGCGAAGGGCTTGATCCGTTAGCGCCTGCCGACGAAAACCGTCTTGCTGATATCGCCGCCGCGTGGACCGATTATCTTCACCACTGCAAACAGCAGGGGCTGCACTTTATCCAGCCAGGCCGCTTTGTTCTGCCGGGAGATATGGCAGGCGCGCCCGCGCTGCAATTCTTCCCGTGGCCGGATGTCGATGCCTGGGGCGAGTCTAAACTGGCACAGGCCGATAAGCATACCAACGCCGGAATGCTGCGCGAGCGGTTTAATTATTACTGCGAGAAAGTGGTGAAGGGGTTCTATAAAAACCACTTTCTGCGCTTTGACCGCCAGATTGTGCTGGTGGATTGCCTGCAACCGCTGAACAGTGGGCCGCAGGCGTTTAATGACATGCGTCTGGCGCTGACGCAGTTGATGCAAAGTTTCCACTACGGGCAACGTACACTTTTCCGGCGCTTGTTCTCGCCGGTTATCGACAAATTGCTGTTTGCCGCGACGAAAGCGGATCATGTGACCATCGATCAGCACGCCAATATGGTTTCATTACTGCAACAACTAATTCAGGATGCCTGGCAAAATGCGGCGTTTGAAGGGATCAGCATGGATTGTCTGGGGCTGGCCTCCGTACAGGCGACCACCAGCGGCATTATCGACGTCAACGGCGAGAAAATCCCGGCTCTGCGCGGTAATCGACTGAGCGATGGCGCACCGCTCACCGTTTACCCTGGTGAAGTTCCTGCGCGTTTGCCCGGTCAGGCGTTCTGGGATAAGCAAGGCTTCCAGTTTGAAGCGTTTCGCCCGCAGGTGATGGATGTCGATAAACCGCTGCCGCATATTCGCCTTGATGCCGCGCTGGAATTTTTAATAGGAGATAAATTGCGATGACCGAACCGTTAAAACCACGTATTGATTTCGACGGTCCGCTGGAAGTCGATCAGAACCCTAAATTTAAGGCGCAGCAGACCTTTGATGAAAATCAGGCGCAAAATTTTGCCCCGGCAACGCTCGACGATGTGCCGGAAGAAGAGGGGCAAGTCGAAGCGGTAATGGATGCGGCGCTGCGTCCGAAACGCAGTTTGTGGCGTAAAATGGTCATGGGTGGGGTGGCGCTGTTTGGCGCGAGCGTTGTTGGCCAGGGCGTGCAGTGGACGATGAATGCCTGGCAAACTCAGGATTGGGTAGCACTGGGCGGTTGTGCCGCTGGGGCATTGATTATCGGGGCTGGCGTTGGCTCAGTGGTAACAGAGTGGCGACGCTTATGGCGCTTGCGCCAGCGTGCGCACGAACGCGATGAAGCGCGCGATTTGTTGCATAGTCACGGCACTGGCAAAGGGCGCGCATTTTGCGAGAAACTGGCGCAGCAGGCCGGTATTGATCAGTCGCATCCGGCGCTGCAACGCTGGTATGCCTCAATCCATGAAACGCAGAACGATCGTGAAGTCGTCAGTCTGTACGCACATCTGGTTCAGCCAGTGCTGGATGCGCAGGCGCGCAGAGAAATCAGCCGTTCGGCGGCAGAATCTACCCTGATGATTGCCGTAAGCCCGTTGGCACTGGTGGATATGGCGTTTATTGCCTGGCGTAATCTGCGGTTGATTAATCGTATCGCTACGCTCTATGGCATTGAACTGGGTTATTACAGCCGTTTGCGCCTGTTCAAACTGGTATTGCTGAATATCGCTTTTGCCGGTGCTAGCGAGCTGGTGCGTGAAGTGGGGATGGACTGGATGTCACAAGATCTCGCTGCTCGTTTGTCAACGCGTGCTGCCCAGGGGATTGGCGCCGGACTCCTGACCGCGCGACTGGGAATTAAAGCTATGGAACTTTGCCGTCCGCTGCCGTGGATCGACGATGACAAACCTCGCCTGGGGGATTTTCGTCGCCAGCTTATCGGTCAGGTAAAGGAGACGCTGCAAAAGGGCAAAACGACCAGCGAATAATAACGCAATATCGGGTGCTGATCGGATATCTTTACGCCGAAGTGCCCGATAATCCGTCTTTGTGTCAATCTTTGTTGACAGAAATCTTCCTGCCACTCGAATAGTGTCATATCATCATATTAATTGTTCTTTTCTCAGGTGAAGGTTCCCATGCGTCTGGAAGTCTTTTGTGAAGACCGACTCGGTCTGACCCGCGAATTACTCGATCTACTGGTTCTAAGAGGCATCGATTTACGCGGTATTGAGATTGACCCAATCGGGCGGATTTACCTCAATTTTGCCGAACTGGATTTTGACAGTTTCAGCAGCCTGATGGCGGAAATTCGCCGTATTGCAGGTGTTACCGATGTGCGCACTGTGTCATGGATGCCTTCCGAGCGCGAACATCTGGCGTTGAGCGCATTGCTTGAGGCGTTGCCTGAACCCGTGCTTTCTGTCGATATGAAAAGCAAAGTGGATATGGCGAATCCGGCGAGCTGTCAGCTATTTGGTCAAAAACTTGATCGTTTACGCAATCATACCGCTGCGCAATTGATTAACGGATTTAATTTTTTACGCTGGCTGGAGAGTGACCCGCAGGATTCACATAACGAACATGTGGTGATTAACGGGCAAAATTTCTTGATGGAGATAACGCCGGTTTATTTGCAGGATGAACACGACCAACACGTCCTGACCGGTGCGGTAGTGATGCTGCGCTCGACGATTCGTATGGGGCGTCAGTTGCAAAATGTGGCTGCGCAGGATGTCAGCGCCTTTAGCCAGATTGTCGCCGTTAGCCCGAAAATGAAACACGTTGTCGAGCAGGCGCAGAAACTGGCGATGTTAAGCGCGCCACTGCTGATCACGGGGGACACTGGTACTGGTAAAGATCTCTTTGCTTATGCCTGTCATCAGGCCAGCCCTCGCGCCGGTAAACCTTACCTGGCGCTGAACTGCGCGTCTATACCGGAAGATGCCGTTGAGAGCGAACTGTTTGGACATGCCCCGGAAGGGAAGAAAGGGTTCTTTGAGCAGGCGAACGGCGGCTCGGTGCTGCTGGATGAGATTGGTGAGATGTCTCCACGGATGCAGGCTAAATTGCTGCGTTTCCTTAATGATGGCACTTTCCGTCGGGTTGGCGAAGATCACGAAGTGCATGTCGATGTGCGGGTGATTTGCGCGACGCAAAAGAATCTGGTTGAGCTGGTGCAAAAAGGCGTATTTCGGGAAGATCTCTATTATCGTCTGAACGTGTTGACGCTGAATCTGCCACCGCTGCGCGACTGTCCGCAGGATATCATGCCGTTAACCGAATTGTTCGTCGCCCGCTTTGCTGACGAGCAGGGAGTACCCCGGCCGAAATTGGCTGCCGATCTGAATACTGTGCTGACGCGTTATGGCTGGCCGGGTAACGTGAGGCAGTTGAAAAATGCTATCTATCGTGCACTCACGCAACTGGACGGCTACGAACTGCGTCCACAAGACATTTTGCTGCCAGATTATGACGCGACAACCGTTGCCGTGGGTGAAGATGCGATGGAAGGTTCGCTGGATGAAATCACCAGTCGATTTGAGCGTTCGGTGTTAACCCAGCTTTATCGCAATTATCCCAGCACGCGCAAACTGGCAAAACGTCTGGGCGTTTCACATACCGCGATTGCCAACAAATTGCGTGAATACGGCCTGAGCCAGAAGAAGAGCGAAGAGTAAACACGTAAAATGCCTGATGGCGCAATACCATCAGGCATAATAAATTACGCCTTCAGTACCGCCAGAGCTGCTTCGTAATCCGGCTCAGTGGTGATTTCATTCACCAGCTGGCTGAAAATCACATTGTCATTTTCATCAATTACGACAACTGCGCGCGCAGCCAGACCTTTCAGTGGGCCTTCAGCGATCTCAACGCCGTAAGCTTGCAGAAATTCGCTATTACGGAAAGTGGAAAGGGTGATGACGTTGTTCAGACCTTCCGCACCGCAGAAACGAGACTGGGCGAACGGCAGATCGGCGGAAATACACAGTACAACGGTGTTGTCGATTTCTGTCGCCAGTTGGTTAAACTTACGTACTGATGCGGCGCAAACACCGGTATCAATACTCGGGAAAATGTTCAGCACTTTGCGTTTACCCGCAAACTGACCGAGGGTGACGTCAGACAGATCTTTTGCCACGAGAGTAAAAGTCTGCGCTTTGCTACCCACTTGCGGGATGGAATTGGCGACTGTAACCGGGTTGCCCTGGAAATGAACGATTTGTGACATGATTATCTTTCCTGTTTACATATAGTTAACGTCACACCTAGTTTATGCTAACTGTCAATAACACAGCAATCGCTATTTGCGCTTAATCCGCAGTCCATCGCGGCAACAAGGAGTAAAGATGAGAACCGTAAAGGTATTTGAGGAAGCCTGGCCGTTACATACCCCGTTTGTAATTGCTCGTGGCAGCCGCAGTGAAGCGCGTGTGGTAGTTGTTGAACTGGAAGAAGATGGCGTTAAAGGTGCCGGGGAATGCACTCCCTATCCGCGCTATGGTGAAAGTGACGCTTCAGTAATGGCGCAAATTATGAGTGTTGTGCCGCAACTGGAAAAAGGGCTGACACGTGAAGAATTACAAAAAATTCTGCCTGCGGGCGCGGCGCGTAATGCGCTGGATTGCGCATTGTGGGATCTCAGTGCACGTAAACAGCAGCAGACGCTGGCTGAATGTATCGGTATAACGCTTCCCGACACCATTACCACTGCACAGACGGTTGTCATCGGTACGCCTGATCAAATGGCCAGCAGTGCTGTGGCACTATGGCAAGCAGGGGCAGAATTGCTGAAAGTGAAACTGGATAACCATCTTATTAGCGAGCGGATGGTGGCAATTCGCTCGGCTGTACCCGATGCAAAGTTGATTGTTGATGCGAATGAATCCTGGCGCGCAGAGGGATTGGCAGCGCGATGTCAGTTGCTGGCTGATTTAGACGTTGCGATGCTGGAACAACCGCTTCCCGCACAGGACGATGCGGCGCTGGAGAATTTTATTCATCCGTTACCCATTTGCGCTGATGAAAGTTGTCATACCCGTAGCAATCTGAAGGCGCTGAAAGGGCGCTATGAGATGGTTAATATCAAACTCGATAAAACGGGGGGGCTGACCGAAGCCCTGGCATTGGCGACCGAAGCGCGCGCCCAGGGTTTCAGCCTGATGTTGGGCTGCATGTTGTGCACCTCGCGCGCCATTAGCGCCGCTTTACCATTGGTGCCACAGGTCAGTTTTGCCGATCTTGATGGACCGACCTGGCTGGCGGTGGATGTGGAGCCGGCGCTACAGTTTACGACCGGCGAATTGCATCTTTAGGATGCCAGCGCAGTAAATTCGCCATTGCAAAGAGATACTTTTCACTGGCTTCATCGGAGGAGATGGGCGGGAACTCAGCGGTAATACAGTGCAGGTTCAGGTCTGCACACCAACTGCCGAAGGAGCCGGGGGTTTCGTATCCGACGCTGGTCACCAGCGGCAATTCAAATGCCTGAGCCAGCCACTCACCTAATTCACTATGTCGGGGATCTTCAATACAAGCCAGAGGATCGTGAAAAGAGACAATCCAGGCGGGGTGGATACGATGAATGAGCTGGCACAACGCCTGGGTTTCAGGTTCGGAGCCGGGTTTATCGCCGGTCAGCAAGACCACGTCGCGCTCTTCGGCGGCACTGTTCCAGCGGTACACCGTTTCACCTTCCTTCCAGTTCGCCGCCGGAAAGTTTCTGTTTAGATCTACACCATTGGCATTAGCCCGCAGACCAAGCTGGCAACCGTCAGGATTCACACAGAGCACGACATGATGGCGGCGCAGAGACGGTGTTAACGTGCGTAATGCGCAGGAGAGGGTGACGACGGAAGAATTTTCGTCGCCGTGGGTGCCAGCCAGGATTAAACCACTTTCGCTGCTGGCGGCAGAAGCCGGAAACCAGATCAACGGCGCACCTAATAAAGAACGTCCGTAATGTTCGGTTCCTGGCGGAAAAGCGCCCCGTTCGGCGCGCGGGCGGGTCACGGTCATAATCGTCTCGAATATAAGAAGTATTACAGGCAGTGTTGTGCAAATTTTGCGGATTATCAAATCCTTTTCGACAACGATATGTTATCGATCCTTTATCACTTTTTTGCCGGAAGTTATTTGCATTTCTTCAAGGAGAAACAAATAATTACGCATCAATCTTAACATCATTTTGAGGGTATCTTATGCAGCACTCTGTTTCAGTTACTTGTTGTGCGCTGTTAGTCAGCAGCATTTCCCTGTCGTATGCTGCAGAAGTTCCGGGCGGCACAGTACTGGCAGAGAAGCAGGAGTTGGTGCGTCACATTAAAGATGAGCCTGCGTCGTTAGATCCCGCCAAAGCAGTGGGCCTGCCGGAGATTCAGGTCATTCGCGATTTGTTTGAAGGTCTGGTGAATCAAAACGAGAAAGGGGAGATTGTGCCTGGTGTCGCCACGCAGTGGAAAAGTAATGACAATCGTATCTGGACTTTTACCCTGCGCGAGAACGCCAAATGGGCCGATGGTACGCCGGTAACGGCGCAGGATTTTGTCTATAGCTGGCAGCGTCTGGTGAACCCGAAAACGTTGTCTCCGTTTGCCTGGTTTGCCGCGCTGGCAGGGATCAATAACGCTCAGGCGATTATTGATGGTAAGGCTACGCCTGACCAACTAGGCGTCACCGCTGTTGATGCTCATACCCTGAAAATTCAGCTTGATAAACCATTGCCCTGGTTTGTGAATTTAACGGCTAACTTTGCTTTCTTCCCGGTGCAAAAAGCCAACGTTGAAAGTGGTAAAGAGTGGACGAAACCAGGGAATCTGATCGGCAATGGCGCTTATGTACTTAAAGAGCGCGTGGTTAATGAAAAGCTGGTCGTTGTGCCGAATACTCATTATTGGGATAACGCCAAAACGGTGCTGCAAAAAGTCACTTTCTTGCCGATTAACCAGGAATCTGCTGCCACTAAACGCTATCTCGCAGGTGATATTGATATCACTGAATCCTTCCCGAAAAATATGTATCAAAAGCTGTTGAAGGATATTCCAGGGCAGGTTTACACGCCGCCACAGTTGGGGACGTATTATTATGCGTTTAACACGCAAAAAGGCCCGACGGCAGATCAACGGGTGCGTCTGGCATTAAGTATGACGATTGATCGCCGTCTGATGACGGAAAAAGTGCTGGGCACGGGTGAAAAACCAGCATGGCATTTCACGCCAGATGTTACTGCCGGATTTACGCCAGAACCTTCGCCGTTTGAACAAATGAGTCAGGAAGAACTGAATGCTCAGGCGAAAACATTGCTGAGCGCCGCCGGGTATGGCCCACAGAAACCGTTGAAACTTACACTGTTATATAACACTTCGGAAAATCACCAGAAAATTGCTATCGCTGTGGCGTCGATGTGGAAAAAGAATCTTGGCGTAGATGTCAAACTGCAAAATCAGGAATGGAAAACCTATATCGATAGCCGTAATACCGGCAATTTTGATGTTATCCGCGCCTCGTGGGTTGGGGATTATAATGAACCATCAACCTTCCTGACACTGTTAACGTCAACGCACTCAGGAAATATTTCCCGCTTTAACAATCCGGCATACGACAAAGTGCTGGCCCAGGCATCGACTGAAAACACCGTTAAAGCACGCAACGCCGATTACAACACGGCAGAGAAAATCCTCATGGAGCAAGCACCGATTGCGCCAATTTATCAATATACAAATGGACGGTTAATCAAACCGTGGCTGAAAGGTTATCCCATTAATAACCCGGAAGATGTGGCTTATAGCCGGACTATGTATATTGTAAAACATTGATTATGATGTCATCTGGCGCAAAAATTGCGCCAGATTTTACAACCCCGATAAAATTCCTCTCTTTTTTAAATTCACCCTATAAAAGATTACTCTCAAGATGAGACTGTGAAATTTTCAGACTATATTAAGTACAAACTCTAATCATAAATTTTATTTATCTGCTGTATTACATACTCCAAATATAAGCTGTGCTTTACTTTTTTTTATAACGTGAAGTGTATTTCATCACTTGTAAAACATCTTCATATGAAAATAAACACACAGCTAAACATGGGGTGGTAAAATGAAAAAAGCCTCCGCTATTCCGTTAGTTATCTCGCTATTTTTCTCTTATTATTCTTCTTTTAGTCTGGCCGCAGAGCCGCTTCCCGATGCCGCATCACTGGGACTGGAAAACTTAACTAATGATCTCTCACGACAGCAGTTATTTGTAAAAATCCTGGGATCAGATCTTTCCCGTAAAATGGAATATGACACGTTCGCAGTAAAAAAATACTTTAAATTTCCGACTGATGTCTCTTATGACTCGGTATTAAATCAACCGCGACCAAGTTCTTTATTTGGAGTGGATATCAGCCATCATAACGATAAGGATTTTCCAATCGAACTGTTGGCAAAAAATAAGTCTGTGTTTCTGTATATGAAGTCCAGTCAAGGAACGCGTTATGTCGATCCCGAATTTGCCGGTTTCTGGCAACGGGCCGGGGCTACGGAACGGGGAGTAAAATTACACCGTGGAGCATATCATTTTCTTTCCAGCGGCACTCCGGCAGACGACGCTGAAACATGGGGACGTAAGCAGGCGATGACGTTTGTTAAAATTATTAAAGCTAACGGGGGCTTACGCGCAACGGATATGCCACCGGCGGTGGATGTGGAGTGGGATGTGGACTCATCAACGGGTAAGGATCGTTGGCAAAAGCGTAAACCTGCTGAAATTATAACGATGATCAAGGCGTTTACCGCACAGGTCGAAGCCGATTTAGGGCGTAAACCAGTTATCTACACTGCGCGAGCCTGGTGGAAAGATGCCGTTGGTGGGGAAAATAGTTTTGCCCAGGTTGCAGATCACAAACTGTGGCTGGCTGATTACTCTAATCAGGCTCAGGCCAGTGAAACCCCGCGCTCAATCAACCAGACAAAATGGGCGATCTGGCAGTTCACCGACGCAGCACAGCTTAATTTAGGATCGAGTAAGAAGTTTGATGCCAGTATTTATAAAGGTCCAATTGCTGAATTTTATACCACTTTGGGCGTGCAGGAATTTTAACTTATGAACAGACGATGGTTTACTTTATGTATATCGGTTCTGGGGCTATTCGTTGCCGGAATATCGCAGGGAATATCAGATGCACGTGCAGATGATATTTGTAAAAATGGTGCAATGGTTCCTGATGAGTATTGTCGTTTTTTTATCCATTATGGACCTGAGGCTCCTGGTAAACTGGATATCCGAATCAGTGATGCGTTAAAAATACCAGATCAGGATGCAGCGAAAACTCGCGCGATTGGGCTGATTATTTCAATTTCAAAATATCCACTGTTACATGCAGATATTCCAGCAGCTGCAGTAGACGGTCAAAGAATGGCTGATTTTCTTATTAATGGGCAAAAGTTTGATGAGGTTATTTTACTGAAAGATCAGGATGCGTCACTGGATAACATTAATTATTTTCTGAAAGAATATCTCCCTGCCAGAGGGATGATGTTTGATAAGAAAGCTCGCTTGTTAATTGCTTATTCAGGTCATGGGCGTTTTGGCACTCAAAATGGTAATTCTGATAAGGCACCGGCATTTGTTTTGAGTAATGCTACAGATATTGATGGTTCAAAAGGCATGTATGAAATGCCAGCTTTGAATGCTCAACTCAACATTCTGGCAAAGCGTTATTTCCATGTTTTGACTTTAGTTAATGCTTGTTTTGGTTCAGGTCTTTTTGGCATGACAGATGGCGCAGGGAATTCAAACGCGTATAGTAAACCAGGTGCGTATGCGATAGCCGCTGGTGATGATAAAACAGAAGTTTATTCCCTGGAAAAAGATAAAGGCAGTGTATTTTTTGATACCCTTATAAAAGGCGTTGCTGATGGCGTTGCCGACGAACGCTTCGGGAAATCGTATATGGTAAAAATTGATGGTAAAAAGGAATACTACGCGGGCATTACCCGAATATTAAGTTTGTTTATCTATGTGAACGACCAATATATAAAAATCAATGAAAAACTGGACGAGGAAGGGAAAGGAATACATCTCAGTGATGCCTGGATAGGAGCAACAGAAAACCCAGCCGGACCGGGTGGTTTCTTCTTTATTAACGATCCTGCGGTCAGTCGTCTGGATAAAAAAACACAATTATCAGCCGGGAATGCAGATGAATTTACAAATGTTGATAAGACCGCATATTCTATTAAAGAACCGCCTACTGCGCCAGATGAACCAAAGAACAAAGATATAACACCTATTGAAATTCCTTATGGCCCCGTAAGTGCAATTCCAAACCGACCTGATATCCGTATCTTCAAAACACCGGACATTTATCCGATCAGTGGTCATGATATTTCGTCTAACGATGGCGAAATCGACTGGAAATTGTTTCAGGAGAAATCACCTGCGCGTTTTGTCTACGTGAGAGTGGTTGGCTGGAGAGGGCCAGACTCGTCGTTTAAGGCTCACTGGAAGCAATTAGCAGATTCAAAATTTGATCGCGGAGGCTATTTTAAATTTGATTTTTGCCACACTCCTGAGGCGCAACTGGAAACAGCAAAGAGCCTGCTGCCTGAAGACCCGAAAATGTTGCCTCCCGGTATTTTACTGGTGAATCCAGAAGGTGAAGATACAACCCAACTGGCTTGTTTTAAAAAATCGGGAATGGTGAATGCACGGAATGATATTTTACGTTTTGCTGCCCTGATATATAAAAATTACCATAAAATACCAATATTTTATGGCAATCATAATAATTTGTCCCATTTCATGGACAGTCGGTTCGACCAGTATATGGTGTGGATGGGGTATTGGGGACAAGCTGGTGTGAAACTCGAGGGGCGTAATCCCTGGACGCTTTGGCAATATTCAGGAAACGAAAAGGTGCCGGGCATTGGTCACAGCACAGAGTCAGAAGTTTTCTTTGGTACTGAAGAACAGTATGCCCAGTTTAAAGCGGGTGAGAATAATGTCGCTCTGGCTGCGGTCAATTGAGGAAATAAATAAAACCGGATGTCGAATATTATTATCGTCATCCGGTTTTGTTGAGTGTTATTTAAGCTGTTCGGGAGGTGTAATATTATCCATATACAGCGTCTGGCTGGGGAACGCAAAATCCGCGCCGTGCGACTGCACAATATCGATAATCTTCAAATAAACATCCTGCTGCGCGGCCAGCCATTCGGCCCAGACCGTGGTCTTAGTAAAGCAATAGACCATAATATTTAATGACGAATCGGCAAACTGGTTGAAATAAACCAGTAAGGTTTGTCGCTGGTCGATAGCAGGGTGATTTTTCAGCATCTCACGTACGGCTTCGACAATAGCCCCAACTTTTGCGGCATCTTCATAACGTAAACCAATGGTAGTGGTAATACGCCGGTTGGTCATCCGCCCTGGGTTTTCTACGCTAATGGACGAAAAAAGCGAGTTTGGTACGTACAGTGGGCGATTATCAAAGGTGGTGATTTTTGTGATACGCCAGCCAATTTCTGCTACTGTGCCTTCGATATTCCTGTCCGGTGAACGGATCCAGTCGCCAATACTAAAAGGGCGATCGAAATAGAGCATAATCCCGGAAAAGAAGTTACTCAGAATATCTTTACCGGCCATACCGACAGCCAGACCACCAATACCACCAAAGGTCAACAAGCCAGAAAGGCTCATGCCGAAATGTTCGCCATAAAGCAGAACAATCACCACGATAATGCTGATTTTGATGATGCGCGACATAATCCGCGCGCTGGTGATGTCTCGACCTTTTTTTATCTGTTGCCTTTCAAACTGATTAATCAGGAGAAATAACTTAACCGTCAGAATAAGCGCAATCAGTGACGTACAGATAAAATCGATAACGCCTGGGGTGATAAATTTGAGTTTGTAATTTTCAATAACATAATTAATGATGCTGCCGACAGCACTGATAATTATGGTGTAGATCAAAAATTGAACCGCATGGAATAAGAATCCTTTTCTTTTACGATTTCCACGACGAAACCAAAAGCTCATCAGAATCAATGCTGCGCAGCTACCGAAAATAATGACCAGATTAAGCGCATTATTTGTAAACAGTTCAGCGATCATTGTTTTATCAGGCTCCTCCAGATAATTGATGTCATGCCGGAAACCCCTGGCGGGGGTATTTTATCGCGATAATTCATTCATATCATCAATAGACAGGGAAGGAAGTAGCAACATTAGCGAATTTATCAATGGGTTGATGATTTGAACGGCAACAATCTCATGCTTTCGGGGCAGACAACGAGGAAATGTCATGATATTGTTACACACAAGTAACAAAGGGTTTATCTGCATAAGGATTACATCATGATCATGGCGAAGCTGAAGTCAGCAAAGGGGAAGAAGTTTCTCTTTGGTCTGTTGGCGGTTTTCATTATTGCGGCGTCAGTTGTGACTCGCGCGACTATCGGCGGTGTTATCGAACAATATAATATTCCGCTTTCTGACTGGACGACATCAATGTATGTGATTCAGTCATCGATGATTCTTGTTTATAGTCTGGTCTTTACTGTATTGCTGGCAATCCCGCTGGGAATTTATATCCTCGGTGGTGATGAGAAGTAAATAAAAGAAAGGCCCGAGATATCGGGCCTTGCAAGTAATTGATAAACAATTAATCGTCTTCTTCGTCATCCAGTTCGACAGGCGTCTGGTACTGGTCAGGTTTAATCACCAGCAAATCGCAGCGGAGATGATCAATCACCTGTTCTGCCGTATTACCAAGGAATGCCGCGGAGATACCGGTGCGTCCCACAGTGCCAAGAACGACAATCCCTGCCTGCAGATGTTCGGCCAGATCTGGAATCACTTCTTCTGGCAGACCTTTTTCAACGTGCGTCATGTTTTCATTAATGCCGAATTTCTGCCGCAGGGCTTTCATCGCCAGCAAATGTTGTCCACGAATGGCATCGTTATAAACGCTTGGATCAAATTCCGGCAGTTCAATGGCAATATTGATAGGTGTTACGGGGTAGGCACCAACCAGATGGACTTCGGTGTGATTTACCTGTTCCGCCAGCTCGATCGTTTCTTTCACCAGTTTTTCATTGAGCGCATTATGATATGGCTCTTCACTGGCGAGATTCACCGCCACAAGCGCCTTACCACCTTCCGGCCACGGCTGGTCTTTTACCATCCACACCGGGCTTGGGCATTTGCGTAACAGGTGCCAGTCGGTAGGGGTGAAAATAACCGCTTCCAGACGGTCATGTTGGTGCGCCATTTTTAGCACCAGATCGTGCCCACTGCTAACCACTTCCTGAATGATGGCTTCGAAAGGACGGTTATGCCATACCACTTTAATTTCAATCGGGACGCCAGCGTTGAGATAATACTTTGCCTGCTCATGGATCCAGGCAGTACGCTGGCTGATAACCCCCTGACGCATAGCGGTACGCTCGTCGGGAGAGAGCAGGGTAGTCATTTCGTATGAGAAGTCATAAATCGGCAAAAAGGCTTTAATTTTGCCACCAATCCGTTGATGTAAATAAACAGCTCGCCGTAATGCTGGTTGATCGTCCTGGTTAGGGTCGATAACAACGAGCATGTTCTGATACATAGCCATACAGGGTCTCCTTACAACAACTGTCAACGCAGTTTGTAATTAAAAGATTAACCCATATCTGGTGAATGAAACAGTGATGAACCTTCTGCCAGATCAATAAATCAGAAAAATTTAATGATATGACAGAAGGATAGTTGATTATGCGGAAAAATCAGGCAACGTTACGCGTATGACCAGCAAGCAGGGCCAGCGCATCGTTATTTTCGATGGTGATGTATTTACCTTTGACTGCCAACATGCCGCTTTTCTGGAAACGACCCAGCAGACGACTGATGGTTTCTACCGTCAGGCCAAGATAGTTACCGATATCGCCACGAGTCATCGTCAGGCGGAATTCACGAGGGGAGAAGCCGCGTTGGGCAAAACGACGGGACAGGTTGTAGATAAAAGCAGCCAGGCGTTCTTCTGCATTTTTCTTCGACAACAGCAGGATCATGTCCTGATCGCCTTTGATTTCACCGCTCATCAGACGCATCATCTGCTGACGCAGATTCGGCATTTTACCAGACAGATCGTCCAGGGTTTCGAACGGGATTTCACATACCATTGAGGTTTCCAGCGCCTGGGCGAAACTCGGGTGATGACCGCTGCCAATAGCGTCAAAACCTACCAGATCGCCTGCTAAATGGAAGCCAGTGATTTGCTCGTCGCCCTGCTCTGTGATGGTATAACTTTTAATCGTACCGGAGCGGATGGCATAAAGCGATTTAAGTTCATCACCAGCCTTAAACAGCGTCTGGCCTTTCTGAATAGGCTTCTTTCGCTCGATGATATTATCAAGCTGATCAAGCTCATGTTCGTTGAGTGTGAACGGGATGCAAAGCTGACTGATGCTGCAATCCTGGCAATGGATAGCACAACCGCCAGACTGAATGCGCCGTATAATTCGCTTTTCCGGGATCATAGGTCTGCTCAAGCCGTAATTGATATTTGTCAATTTTAACATCTTTTTAGGGAGCAAGTAAGTCTAAGCAAACCTTAACAGCGGAGAATTCCGATAATAGATGTAAATTTATGTCTATCCCTTTGAAAACCTTTAAATTGTTAAGGGTAACTTTACATAAAACTGTGAACAAATCGGCACAAATTGTTTAAGGTTTATAGCAGCAGATAGCCTTCATGGCGCAATAACCACTCTTTTCGCTGCACTCCGCCTGCATATCCTGTCATCGTGCCGTTTCGTCCAATAACCCGGTGGCAAGGGACGACAATGCTGATCGGATTAGAGCCATTTGCTGCGCCAACGGCACGCGCTGCGCCTGGTCGACCCAGATATTCAGCAAGTTGACCGTAATGCATTACCTGCCCGCAGGGGATAGTGCGCAGTGTTTTCCAGACTTCGCGCTGAAATGGCGTGCCTCCTGTGGCGGTAGGAAGGGTATCAATAATGCTAAGATTCCCGGCAAAATAGTCACGAAGTTTGTCGCTTAAGCCCCCTGGGTTGGTGGCAGAAATGCGCTCATAACCTTCTTTGCGATAATGGATGTCCAGCAGCTGCACCATGCGTTCGCTGTACTCTTCCCATTCAACCGCCCGCAGACGAAATTGTTCATCGCAAATCACCCACAGAGGTCCCAGTGGCGTGGCAATTTTTTCTTCAAGTAATCTCAGCATCCGTTCTCTCTTAAGACAAACGTGGGTAAATCCCCGAACCAATAGGCTGACCGATAAGATACCACGCCAGCAACATTAGCAGCCATACCACCAAAAAGATTAAGACTAACAAAGAGTAAGTACTTGGTTTCGCGTCTGGTTTGTCGCGATCTGGTCGCATAAAGCGATTTTTTGATTTTTCTGCCTGAATAAATGGAGGTAATCCATCACCTGGATCGAGGCTGGAATAATTCCAGTCAGCGAAATTTTACCGAAGGCGACCTGTTATTTGATTCAGCGGCGTGATAGCCGCCAGGCACCACTGATCTCGCCATTCATCACCCAATCCCGGCGAGAATGTAGTTATTTACAGAGCTAAAAAATGAATAAAAAAATAGAGCCTGTCGACATCCGCCAGACTCTACAGTACACACAGCAGTGCATCCGCGTCTTAAATCCGGCCTGGGTTCCTCGTGACCGGTGACAGTGTTATAACGGTTTTGCCCATCCGTTGCCAATTTTCTTCAGTGACAGATTTCACGAAAATATAAGTTAAATCATTCGTCTCGTGATTGCATAATCATGCATCGCTAATCTGCGTTCTGCTCTTCATCGCATTTTTGTTAGTTCCTGCTATGAATAAATCACCCTGATCGGATGCCTGTGCTGAATTAAACCCGGCCTAAACTGTTCGATACTGTCACAAGGCTAGTATAAAATGCCCCGCCTGTGCAGACACCAGCAGGTATGGAGCAAAGTATTGTTTCAATCTGCGAAGTGAACGATGCAGCAAATATCAGATGTGTGAAGGTGCATAGGAGGTTACATGAACCTTGACGACAAATCGCTGTTTCTTGACGCCATGGAAGATGTCCAGCCACTGAAGCGCGCTACAGATGTCCACTGGCATCCAACGCGTAACCAACGTGCGCCGCAGCGTATCGACACGCTGCAACTTGATAATTTCCTTACTACTGGATTTCTCGACATCATCCCGCTAAGCCAGCCGCTGGAGTTTCGGCGGGAAGGGCTGCAACATGGGGTGCTGGATAAGTTACGCAGCGGTAAATATCCACAGCAGGCCAGCCTGAATCTTCTACGTCAGCCGGTGGAAGAGTGCCGCAAAATGGTGTTCAGTTTTATTCAACAGGCATTGGCGGATGGTTTGCGTAACGTGCTGATTATTCATGGCAAAGGGCGGGACGATAAATCGCACGCCAACATTGTTCGCAGCTATGTGGCGCGCTGGCTGACCGAGTTTGATGATGTTCAGGCATATTGTACCACGCTACCGCATCATGGCGGCAGCGGGGCGTGTTACGTCGCACTCCGTAAAACGGCGCAGGCGAAGCAGGAAAACTGGGAGCGCCACGCTAAACGCAGCCGTTGATCACGGGACGCTTCCGTGGCTTATGCTGCCAGCACGCGGTTGCGCCCATCATTTTTTGCCCGATACAACGCATCATCGACCCGTTTAAACAGTTCATCAATACTTTCATTTCCTTCGTTATGCGCCACGCCAATACTGACGGTGAAGCGCGGCAAGCCCGAAATGCTCACTTTTGCCACGCTCAAGCGGATAGTTTCAGCCAACGAAAGTGCAGTATCCAGAGGGGTTCTGGGCAATAATAAGACGAACTCTTCACCACCCCAGCGAAACACCAAATCACCTTTGCGGGCGCAGCTTTCGAGTGTACGGGCAAGTGCGTATAACACTTCATCCCCTTTCTGATGACCGTATAAGTCATTGATATGTTTAAAACGATCGGTGTCGATGAGCAGCAAACTGTAGTCCTGAGCGATTGCCAGGTGCTGCATCTGTCCTGGGTCAGTTATGTGGTAAAACTGTCGACGGTTAAGTAACCCCGTTAGCGCATCATGGTGGGCAGCATGTTCCAGCTGTTCCTCGAGCCTTTTTTGCTCAGTAATATCATGTACGATACATAACATTAACCTGTCACCGTAAATCTCAATTGGCCCAGCATAAGTTTGTACGTGTCGAACGGAACCATCTGCCAGTTTATGGACAAAATTGAGGGGTTTATGCCCGCCGGGCAAACGTGAAATTTCATGCATGACAGGCATAACGCGGCGCCCAAGCATATTAATTTCCCAGGTGTGTTTCTGACACATTGTTTCATGGTTATAGCCATAGAAATTAAGCGCGGCCAGATTGGCATCGACGATTTGGCCATCACGCGAGGGATCTATCAACAACATTGGCGCGGAGTTAGTCAGAAAAAAACGAGCATAAAACCCTTGTTTTTTACGTTGATAATTCGCAGAACGGCTGGCTTTTAAACCCAGAGTTGCGGGTGTTTCCATTCCTTCAAATATAATTACTTTCTCTATGTCATTAATCTCTTTGAGGGTCAACCGACAGCTTAATGCTGTATCTTCACCATTACGCTGGACAGTGAGGATTTCTACAATATCAAGCTGGTTATGCAGGTCTGTAAGGTATTTAGGCAGTTCGTTTTGCGAGGAGATGGAATAGAGGCCGGTACGTAGCTGACTAAAAGTGAGTTCTTGCATCAACAGTCGCGCAGCACTATTGGCATAAATTAATTGTTCCTCGAAGGGTGAAACGATCCAGACAGGACTGGTTAATAAGTCCAGGGTATTGAAGTTGTGCGTAGTCATTGAAATCCCGTTATTTTTATCAATCTTTTGTTGCTACCTGATCGCAAAAATGCCACGACAAATGATCAGATAATTCTGATAATGATAGACGCTATTTAACGCTTCACACGTTTTCAAATCAGGAAAAGTATTTTGCTTTCTGTATTTAATTTTGACAGGATTTTATTAATCATTTCAGGGTAATGGGGTGATGAGATTTTGTGTAACATGACCAGAAGACTAGACTACAAAATAATCCGTTGATGATGGGAGGCACTGTGGAAGTGATTAAGGGAGCGGACGTAAATGTCCCGGATGCAGTATTTGCCTGGATTCTGGATGGCAAAGGTGGCGTTAAACCGCTGGAAAATACAGATGAGATAGATGAAGCGCATCCTTGCTGGCTCCACCTCAATTATGTGCACCATGACAGCGCCCAGTGGCTGGCGACGACACCACTGCTGCCAAATAATGTGCGCGATGCACTGGCGGGAGAAAGTACACGGCCCAGAGTCAGTCGTCTTGGCGAAGGGACGCTGATTACTTTGCGCTGCATTAATGGCAGTACTGATGAACGTCCCGACCAGCTGGTGGCCATGCGTGTTTATATGGACGGACGGTTAATTGTCTCGACCCGACAACGTAAAGTGTTGGCGTTGGATGATGTGGTTAGCGATCTGGAAGAGGGCACTGGTCCGACCGATTGCGGCGGCTGGTTGGTGGATGTGTGTGATGCGTTGACCGATCATTCCAGTGAGTTTATAGAACAACTGCACGATAAAATTATCGACCTGGAAGATAATCTACTCGATCAACAAATTCCTCCGCGCGGTTTCCTGGCGCTACTGCGTAAACAATTAATTGTTATGCGTCGCTATATGGCACCGCAACGTGATGTTTATGCTCGTCTTGCCAGCGAGCGCCTGCCGTGGATGAATGACGACCAACGCCGTCGAATGCAGGATATTGCCGATCGTCTCGGACGTGGTCTGGATGAGATTGACGCCTGTATTGCCCGAACTGGCGTGATGGCGGATGAAATCGCTCAGGTCATGCAGGAAAATTTAGCGCGTCGCACGTATACAATGTCCTTGATGGCAATGGTCTTTTTACCCAGTACGTTTTTAACGGGATTATTTGGCGTCAACCTTGGTGGTATTCCTGGCGGGGGATGGCAATTCGGCTTTTCGCTTTTTTGTATTCTGTTAGTTGTTCTTATTGGTGGTGTTGCTTTATGGTTGCATCGTAGTAAATGGTTGTAACAAAAGAAAATTTGTCTACTTCCTGTATACAAAAACGCCGTAAAGTTTGAGCGAAGTCAATAAACTCTCTACCCATTCAGGGCAATATCTTCCTCGCAGGTGAATGCAACGTCAAGCGATGGGCGTTGCGCTCCATATTGTCTTACTTCCTTTTTTGAATTACTGCATAGCACAATTGATTCGTACGACGCCGACTTAGATGAGTCGGCTTTTTTTTGCCTGTTATTTGTCAGCGTCTACCCTTTAAGAGTCTACCCAATGACCGGAGGGAAATATGACGACACTCATTTATTTGCAAATTCCTGTCCCTGAACCGATTCCTGGCGATCCTGTTCCAGTGCCTGATCCGATTCCTCGTCCGCAACCTATGCCCGACCCGCCGCCAGATGAAGAACCGATTAAATTGTCGCATCGTGAGCGTAGATCTGCGAGGATACGCGCCTGCTAATTTTGCGTCGATGACCACGAGAATAGATTGTGACCGCTTTTTCTACCCTGAACGTTTTGCCTCCCGCCCAGCTCACTAACCTTAATGAGTTGGGTTATTTAACCATGACGCCTGTACAGGCCGCCGCGCTTCCGGCGATCCTTGCCGGAAAAGACGTTCGCGTGCAGGCGAAAACCGGCAGCGGCAAAACGGCGGCATTTGGCCTCGGGTTGTTACAGCAAATTGATGCGTCGCTGTTTCAGACCCAGGCTTTGGTACTGTGTCCTACGCGTGAGCTGGCGGATCAGGTTGCCGGGGAATTGCGTCGGTTGGCGCGTTTTCTGCCAAATACCAAAATTTTGACCTTATGCGGTGGTCAACCGTTCGGTATGCAGCGTGATTCGCTGCAACATGCACCGCATATTATCGTGGCAACGCCGGGTCGTTTGCTCGATCACCTGCAAAAAGGCACGGTATCGCTGGATGCGTTGAATACGCTGGTGATGGATGAAGCTGACCGCATGTTGGATATGGGATTTAGTGATGCCATTGATGATGTGATCCGTTTTGCTCCTGCTTCTCGTCAGACGCTTTTGTTTTCGGCGACCTGGCCAGACGCAATTGCTGCGATTAGCGGTCGTGTACAACGCGATCCTTTGGCGATTGAAATTGATTCGACAGATGCTTTACCGCCTATTGAACAACAATTTTATGAAACATCCAGCAAGGCTAAAATTCCGTTATTACAACGGTTATTAAGTTTGCATCAACCCTCATCTTGTGTGGTGTTTTGTAATACTAAAAAAGATTGTCAGGCTGTGTGTGACGCGCTGAATGAAGTAGGGCAAAGTGCATTGTCGTTACATGGCGATCTGGAGCAACGTGACCGCGATCAGACCCTGGTACGTTTTGCTAACGGTAGCGCCCGCGTGCTGGTAGCGACCGATGTTGCAGCGCGCGGTCTGGATATCAAATCTCTTGAGCTGGTAGTGAACTTTGAACTGGCGTGGGATCCTGAAGTTCATGTACATCGCATCGGGCGTACAGCGCGTGCAGGAAATAGCGGACTGGCGATCAGTTTCTGTGCCCCGGAAGAAGCACAGCGCGCCAATATCATTTCTGACATGTTGCAGATAAAACTTAACTGGCAAACGCCGCCAGCCAGTAGTTCCATTGTGCCGCTGGAAGCAGAGATGGCGACGTTGTGCATTGATGGCGGGAAAAAAGCCAAAATGCGACCGGGCGATGTGTTAGGTGCGTTGACGGGCGATATCGGCCTTGATGGCGCAGATATTGGCAAAATTGCTGTGCATCCGGCGCATGTCTATGTCGCAGTGCGTCAGAGTGTCGCCCATAAGGCATGGAAGCAGTTACAGGGCGGGAAGATTAAAGGGAAAACGTGCCGGGTGCGATTATTAAAATAACGAAATGTTGAATTGCCGGACGCGACGCTGGTTGCGTCTTATCCGGCCTATGCAAGAGTAGCCCGATAAGTTTGCGCATCGGGCGTTATCCTGGTTATTTCACTTCAACCACATTCAGCCGTAATTCATCCAGCTGATTCTCATCTTCTTCAGGCTGCCAGCCCGCAGGCTGTAGTGGGATCTCTTCGCGATCGAACGCCAGATCACCGCCGTTAACCACTTCGGAACCGTGGGTAATGCCTTTGAAATCGAAAAGACTGGTATCGCACAAATGAGACGGCACCACATTCTGCATCGCGCTGAACATCGTCTCAATTCGCCCCGGATAACGCTTATCCCAGTCACGCAGCATATCGGCAATCACCTGACGTTGCAGGTTAGGCTGTGAACCACACAGGTTGCACGGAATAATCGGGAATGCTTTCGCATCGGCAAAGCGTTGAATATCTTTTTCGCGGCAGTAGGCCAACGGGCGAATAACGATGTGCTTGCCATCATCGCTCATCAGCTTCGGCGGCATACCTTTCATCTTGCCGCCGTAGAACATATTCAGGAACAACGTTTGCAGGATATCGTCACGATGGTGACCCAGCGCGATCTTCGTCGCACCCAGTTCCGTTGCGGTGCGGTAAAGGATACCGCGACGCAGACGAGAGCACAGTGAGCAGGTAGTTTTGCCCTCAGGAATCTTTTCTTTCACGATACCGTAAGTGTTCTCTTCAACAATCTTGTACTCAACGCCCAGTTTTTCGAGATACTCCGGCAGAACATGTTCCGGGAAGCCAGGTTGTTTCTGGTCGAGGTTAACGGCAACCAGCGAAAAACTGATTGGCGCACTTTGCTGCAAATTACGCAGAATCTCCAGCATGGTATAGCTGTCTTTACCCCCGGAGAGGCAAACCATAATGCGATCGCCATCTTCAATCATATTGAAGTCAGCAATGGCTTCGCCTACGTTACGACGCAGACGTTTTTGCAATTTGTTCAGGTTGTATTGTTCTTTCTTACTAATTTCTTGATTTTGCGACATTTAAAAGCGACTCAATTCGTTATATGGCATCAGAAGAGTATGCGTCATGCCGGAATGTCCAGCATAAGAAATCTGATATAAAAACTGTGGCGTGTATGGTACGGATTAGAGGGGAAAATGTCAGCACATTTGCGAAATGAATCAAAAAGCCCGCAGCGACGTGCGGGCGTTAGTTTTTAGCGCACGACCAGCACGGAGCACTCTGCATGACGCACGACGGCGGCGGCGTTAGAGCCGAGCAGGTAGGTGGTGATATCCGGTCGATGGGAGGCAATGATGATCATATGAGCAGGGATCTTTTTCGCCATTTCCAGAATGCGGTCTTTTGGCGAACCTTCTTCAACATGAACATGCACTCTGTCAGTCGGCAGCTTGAATTTTTTAATTATCTCTTCCAGTTGCGATTTAGCTTCCGCTTTCAGGTCATCCATTGCCGGTAATTCTGCGGAATACGCTAAACCCAGAGAGGCATAGTAGGGCAGCGAAGGTATTACCGTCAGGAAATGAACCTCTGCATCATCAATCTTTGCCTCGGCCTCAACGTGGCTAATCACGCGTTGAGTTAATTCTGAATCGGAAATATCGATAGGGACAAGAATCGTTCTGTTCATAAAACCTCCTGTTTTAGTATCCGCATAAAGTGTAACGCCAGATGAGGTCTTTTGTATAATGACGGAGTTCACATTTTTAATTTAGATTAAGCAGGATTTAATAAGTAGAAAAAGCCCGCCAGAGAGGCGGGCAGGCAGGATTAGAACTGATAAACCAGACCTAAAGCGACAATATCATCGGTAGAGATACCGTTGGCAGCGTAGAAGCTGTCATCTTCATCCAACAAGTTAATTTTATAGTCAACATAGGTAGACATATTTTTGTTGAAATAATATGTTGCGCCAACATCGGCGTATTTGACCAGATCTTTATCGTCAACACCGGCCGGGTTATCAGCACCACCAGCAGCGTTCAGGTCACGCCCTTTAGACATCAGGAAAGACACTGCCGGACGCAGACCAAAGTCAAACTGATATTGGGCAGTGACTTCAAAGTTCTGGGTCTTGTTCGCAACGGCGTAATCGCTGTTGCCAAATGGTGTCATATTACGCGTTTCGGAATACATGGTTGCCAGATAAATGTTGTTAGCATCATATTTAATCCCGGCAGTCCAGGCATCGGCTTTATCGCCACCCGCCGCAGTATGGTTAACCTGGTCATTGGTGCGGTCAGAGGAGGTGTATGCCGCGCCCGCACTAAAGCCCATACCTAAATCGTAGGTTGTGGAAAGCCCCCAGCCGTCGCCGTTTTCATGACGAACATCACGTCCGTTGTTGGTGCCTTCCTGACCGTTGTTTGCACCTTCGTTATTACCCTGATACTGCACTGCGAAGTTCAGACCATTAACCAGGTCGAAGAAATCAGTATTACGATATGTCGCTACCCCATTAGCACGACCAGTCATAAAGTTGTCTGCATTGGTGTAGGAGTCACCGCCAAATTCTGGCAGCATATCGGTCCAGCCCTCTACGTCGTACATTACACCGTAATTACGTCCGTAATCGAAAGAACCGTAATTTGCAAATTTCAATCCGGCGAATGCCAGACGAGTCCAGGATTGGTTTTCTGAGGATTCAGTATTGTTTGCCTGAATATTGTATTCCCACTGACCATAGCCAGTGAGTTGATCGTTAATTTGTGTTTCGCCTTTAAATCCAAGACGTGCATAGCTCTGATCGCCATCTTTTGCTGAACTATCAGAAAAATAATGCAGGCCATCAACTTTGCCATAAAGATCTAATTTATTGCCGTCTTTATTATAAATTTCTGCTGCATGTACAGCACCTGCGGCGAGCAGGGCAGGGATTAAGAGTGCCAGTATTTTGCTTTTCATTGAAAAAATCCTTTAGTTATTTTATTTGCCTTTCTCTCCCCGTTTGGGAGGTGAAAACATCCTAAAGGAAAAGTTCCATTAGCCGATAAATGTCATTTGTTACGCCTTAAGTAAAACCTTAATCAAATAATTCCCGGGAAATGATGATTAGTTTGGTGAATGATTTGATGGTTATACATACAAAATAAAAATTATACTTTTAAAAAATGATGCGTTATTCTGCGTGGGTTATATGCCTTTATTGTCACAGATATTATTTGTTGTTGGGTCATTGTTATAGTCATTTATTTCCCAGCAAATAAAAAGACAAGCCCGAACTTTCATTCGGGCTTTTTTTTCGTTCCGGATAATCCTTATCCGACGACGCTACTCGGTGCCACTTTTATCCGTTTTTCCTGCCATTTGCGCGAGGAAGTCATAGCGTTTTTGCAGATCGGCTGCGGCATCTTTCCATAACTGTTCCGCCACTTCTGGCTGTTGTGAATTCAGACGGCGGAAACGTTGCTCATGGAGCAATGTCTCTTCCAGAGCCTCTGATGGCGGACGAGAATCCAGCGCCAGTGGCAGTTTGCCTTCATCGGCACGACGTGGATCAAAGCGATACAGCGGCCAGAAGCCGGTTGCGGTGAGTTGGCGCATCTGGTCGTGGCTCAATGCCAGGTCATAACCATGCTCTTCACACGGACTGTAAGCAATGATCAGCGACGGCCCCGGATAGGCTTCCGCTTCCTGAATCGCTTTTACCGTCTGGTTCAACTGCGCGCCGAGAGAAATCTGCGCCACATAAACATGACCGTACATCATCATACTGACGCCGAGATCTTTACGCGCTTTGCGTTTGCCGTGTTCGCCAAACTTAGTCACCGCGCCAAGCGGCGTTGCTTTAGACGCCTGACCGCCGGTATTGGAGTAGCATTGCGTATCCAGTACCAGAATGTTGACGTTTTCCGTCAGGCTCAATACATGATCCAGACCACCGAAGCCGATATCGTAAGCCCAGCCGTCGCCACCAATCAGCCAGATTGATTTTTCCACCAACGCATCAGCGTCGCGTAGCAGTTCATGAGCTTCACTCACATCTTTGAGATGCTGGCGCAGCGTGGCAACCTGTTCGCGACGAACGTCTGGCGTGGCGTCTGATTTCAACGCTGCCAGTAACTCCGCCGGGATTTTATCGGCAAACTGATCCAGCAGACGCAGCACGCGGACACGATGCTGATCGACCGTCAGGCGGAAGCCCAGGCCAAATTCGGCGTTATCTTCAAACAGTGAATTCGCCCAGGCAGGACCTCGACCGTTGGCATCAGTGGTATACGGTGTGGATGGCAGGTTACCGCCGTAAATTGACGAACAGCCAGTGGCGTTAGCGATTAACATCCGGTCGCCATAGAGCTGAGTAAGCAATTTGATATATGGCGTTTCGCCACAACCGGAACAAGCACCAGAATATTCAAACAGCGGTGTGATTAACTGCGAAGTCCGAATATCAATACGTTCCAGTTTGCTGCGGTCGATTTCTGGTAAGTTCAGGAAGAAATCGTAATTGATTTTCTCTTCTTCCACATGTTCCAGACGCGACATCATATTGATGGCTTTGATCTCTGGATTCTGACGGTCTTTCGCCGGGCAGACTTCAACGCACAGATTACAGCCGGTGCAATCTTCCGGTGCGACCTGCAACACATATTTCTGCCCGCGCATATCGCGCGATTTTACATCCAGCGAATGCAGGCTGGCAGGGGCGTTTTCCATTGCTTCGGGTGGCACCACTTTTGCGCGAATAGCGGAGTGTGGGCAAGCAGCGACGCAGTGGTTACATTGGGTACAGAGTTCCTCTTTCCAGATGGGGATCTCTTCGGCGATATTGCGTTTTTCCCAACGCGTGGTTCCCATTGGCCATGTGCCGTCTGGCGGCAGCGCCGAAACGGGGAGGGCATCGCCAAGTCCGGCGAGCATCGCAGCGGTAACGGTTTTAACGAAATCAGGTGCAGCATCGGAAACCACCGGCGGACGATTTGCACTATGTGGATTGACCGGCTGTAACGGGACTTCTTCCACGGATTCTCGTGCCAGCGCCAGTGCCTGCCAGTTGCGCTCCACCAGATCCTGGCCTTTGCTGCTGTAGCTTTTGGCAATCGCGCCCTGCAATTCAGCCAGGGCGCTGTCGCCAGGCAGAATTTGTGTCAGGTGGAAAAAAGCCATCTGCATTACGGTGTTAATACGAGCCGCCAGTCCACATTCACGCGCGATTTTCGCTGCGTTAATGACATAAAAGCGTGCTTTTTTCTGATTCAGTACCGCCTGCACTTCTTGCGGCAACCGCGACCAGACGTCGTCGGCACTGTACGGCGTGTTAAGCAGGAAAATACCGCCGGGTTTCAGACGTTCTGCCATCTGGTATTTGTCGATAAACTGCAACTGGTGGCAACCAACAAAATCAGCCTGGGGAATCAGATATGCAGAACGAATTGGATGTTCGCTCACGCGCAGGTGAGAAACTGTCAGACCACCGGCTTTTTTGGAGTCGTAAACAAAATAACCCTGTGCATACCACGGCGTGGAGTTACCGATAATCTTGATATTGTTTTTAGTCGCGGAAACGCTGCCATCACTGCCCAGACCATAAAACAGGGCTTCCAGCTTCGCGGAGTTTGGCAGGGTATTTTCTGGCAATGGTAGCGACAGATTGGTTACATCATCGTAAATACCGACGGTAAAACGGGGTTTGGGTTTGGCTGCGTTTAGTTCGGCAAATACTGCCAGCACACAATCCGGGCCAAACTCTTTGGACGATAAGCCATAGCGCCCGCCAATGACGCGTGGCAGTGTTTCACGCTCGCCATTATTAAAGGCTTCCGCCAGCGCGGTCATTACGTCCAGATACAGTGGTTCTGCCTGGGCGCCCGGCTCTTTGGTGCGATCCAGTACCGCGACAGTTCGCACGGAGTCTGGCAATGCTTGCAGTAAGTGTTTGGCGGAGAACGGGCGGTATAGTCGAACTTTCAGCACCCCGACTTTTTCGCCACGGGTAAGTAACTCATCAACCACTTCTTCACAAGTACCGATGGCAGATCCCATCAGGATAATCACCCGTTCTGCTTGTGGATGCCCGTAGTATTCAAAAGGTTGATACTGACGACCCGTAGCGGCGGCGAAATCATTCATCGCCTGTTCAACATGGTCGTAAACTGCGTTGTACCACGGGTTGGTGGCTTCACGTGACTGGAAGTAGGTGTCCGGGTTAGCCGAGGTGCCGCGAATCACCGGATGTTCCGGGTTCAGCGCGCGAGCGCGGTGGGCATCAATTTCTGCCTGCGGCATCAGTTCAAGAATCGTGTCGTCAGCCAGTGGAACGATTTTGTTGATCTCGTGGGACGTGCGGAAACCATCAAAAAAATGAATAAACGGCACACGGCTTTTTAGTGTCGCGATATGCGAAATGAGAGCGAAGTCCTGTGCTTCCTGAACGTTTGCTGCACACAACATGGCGCAACCGGTTTGGCGCACGGCCATCACGTCTGAATGATCGCCAAAAATAGAGAGCGCATGAGTAGCGACGGTACGCGCTGCTACATGCAGTACAAACGGCGTCAGTTCGCCCGCCAGTTTGTACAACGTCGGAATCATCAGCAGTAAACCCTGCGATGATGTAAATGATGTCGAGAGAGCACCCGTTTGCAAAGCGCCGTGCACAGTCGCGATAGCACCAGCTTCTGACTGCATTTCAACCACGCGGGGCGTATCTCCCCACACGTTTTTCAAGCCGTTTCCGGCCCATGCATCGGCCTGTTCCGCCATCGTGGAACTTGGGGTAATAGGGTAGATGGCGATAACTTCACTGGTGCGAAATGCCACCGAAGCTACCGCGCCATTACCATCAATTGTGATCATACGACACCCTTACATTGCGCAAATGAGGGGCACACGAAAAAGCTGCGCGCCCAGTAGTTATCTCTCAATTTTAGCAAATGGCTTTCTGTTGCATTTTCGCTTTTGTGTCCCCCATATCAGCGTAATGAATGTTTTGATCAAACAGTGGACAAAAAAATAGCCATAAAAAAGTAACAATGCGTTGCAACACACATAGTTGTTCTCGACGTAGTCGTCTGTGCTGCCTATTATTTACGGCGGTGTCGTTTGGTTTAAAGATTAGAGGAAGTAAAGATGCGAGCAGTGTTGTGGGTCGGGTGTGCCGCTTTATTGTTATCGGCGTGTAGTAGTGAACCAGTTCAGCAGGCAACTGCGGCGCATGTGGCGCCTGGTTTAAAAGCGTCCATGTCCAGTAGCGGTGAAGCAAATTGCGCGATGATTGGTGGTTCGCTATCCGTTGCCCGTCAACTTGACGGAACGGCTATTGGAATGTGTGCATTACCCAACGGCAAACGCTGTAGCGAACAGTCACTTGCCGCCGGAAGCTGTGGCAGCTATTAATTCATTAAATCTGCCAGTTTATAAGTTAATGTCTGTTTCGCGGTTGCCAGCGTCAACTGGTTGGCGGTCAGATCTACCTGCGCACCTTCTTTCAGCATTTCGCTGATGGTGTGATCGAGTTCGTTAAGCTGTGGGTTGGCACACATCATGCGGGTCATTGCCAGTCCTTTAACTTTCAGTTCACCGCCAGAAAGTTTACCCTCGCCGCTAAAGCGGTTGCACATGTTGCCAGAAATCATCATCTTTTCACCAAAGCTGATTTCTGGCGGGTTTTTATCGCTGGTAACAGGTTGACCGTTGACACTTTCCAGCACAAAGCGGTGATGCTGTAATTGTTCTGGCGTCACAGCAATTTTGTCATTACTTACACATCCCGCCATCAGCAGGCTTAACGCAACAAGCGTGGCTACTTTCTTCATTTTGGTTCTCAACTTAAGGTATAAATCAGGTGCTGACTGCCGAATGCAACGCGACGCGCCTTACCCGTCCTACAAAACATATTTTAAGAATAGTGGATGAAAGATCTTTGGGGATTATCTGAATAAGCTCCCCTGGTTTGCAGGGGAGCTGCAAGATTAAACCAGTTCGTTCGGGCAGGATTCGCCTTTTTCCAGATTGCTTAAGTTTTGCAGCGTGGTCTGGGAAATACTGGTCAGAGCTTCTGCCGTCAGGAATGCCTGGTGTCCGGTAAACAGCACGTTATGGCAGGCAGACAGACGACGGAACACGTCATCCTGGATCACGTCGTTGGATTTATCTTCAAAGAACAGATCGCGTTCGTTTTCATACACGTCCATCCCCAGCGAGCCAATTTTCTGGTTTTTCAGAGCTTCAATTGCCGCCTGGGAATCAATCAATGCGCCACGACTGGTGTTGACGATCATTACGCCGTTTTTCATCTGATCAAACGCCGCCTCATTCAGCAGGTGGTAGTTCTCCGGCGTTAGTGGGCAGTGCAGGGAGATAACGTCTGATTCAGAGAACAGGGTCGGCAGATCGACATACTCCACACCGAGCTCCAGCGCCGCCGCACTTGGGTACGGATCGAACGCAAGCAGACGCATACCAAAACCTTTCAGAATGCGCAGCATCGCCACACCGATCTTACCGGTGCCGATAACGCCCGCTGTTTTGCCATACATGGTAAAGCCAGTCAGACCTTCCAGAGAAAAGTTGGCGTCACGGGTACGCTGATACGCGCGGTGAATACGGCGGTTCAGCGTCATCATCATACCGATAGCGTGTTCAGCGACGGCTTCCGGATCGTAGGCTGGAACACGGACTACTTTCAGCCCAAGTTCTTTTGCCGCATCAAGATCGACGTTATTGAAACCGGCACAGCGCAGGGCGATATATTTAACGCCGTGCTTTTTCAGCTCTTCCAGCACCGGGCGACTGCCGTCATCGTTTACGAAAATACATACCGCTTCGCAGCCATTGGCGGTTTTGGCGGTTTTTTCCGTCAGCAGAAAGTCAAAAAATTCCAGCTCAAAGCCAAAGGACTCGTTAACCTGTTGCAGGTACTTCTTGTCGTACTGTTTTGTGCTATATACGGCGAGTTTCATAAGACTTTCTCCAGTGATGTTGAATCACGCTTAAGCTACTAAAAATATTTTACAAAATATAAAATATAATTGAAAGCTATAGCCATATTGAAAAATCCATTAACAACTATGCTTAGTGTAGGCGCAACCTTCAACTGAACGGTTAAACATGCCACAATACCCGTATTGAATGCTTAATTTTTCGCTAAATCAGGATATTAACTACCCATGTTGGGTAAATATAAAGCTGTTCTCGCGCTGCTATTACTGATTATTCTTGTGCCGTTGACGTTGCTGATGACGCTCGGATTGTGGGTGCCCACGCTGGCGGGCATCTGGCTACCGCTCGGTACACGTATTGCATTAGATGAAAGCCCACGCATTACGCGTAAAGGTTTAATCATTCCCGATCTCCGTTATCTGGTGGGAGATTGTCAGCTTGCGCATATCACCAACGCCAGTCTTTCACATCCCAGCCGCTGGTTATTAAATGTCGGTGCCGTAGAACTTGACTCTAATTGCCTGGCGAAATTGCCACAGGAAGAACCCTCTCCAGCCGCGCCAAAAACCCTCGCGCAGTGGCAAGCCATGTTGCCTAACACCTGGATCAATATTGATAAACTGATCTTTTCTCCCTGGCAGGAATGGCAGGGAAAACTCTCACTCGCGTTAACTTCTGATATCCAGCAACTGCGTTATCAGGGCGAAAAAGTTAAATTTCAAGGCCAGCTTAAAGGGCAACAACTGACAGTCAGCGAGCTGGATGTTGCCGCGTTCGAAAATCAGCCGCCGGTAAAACTGGTGGGAGAATTTACCCTGCCGCTAGTGCCGGATGGGCTTCCTGTAAGTGGTCATGCTACCGCGACGTTGAATTTGCCGCAGGAACCGTCGCTGGTGGATGCTGAACTTGAGTGGCAGGAAAATAGCGGGCAATTGATTGTGATGACACGAGATAACGGCGATCCGTTGCTCGATTTACCGTGGGAAATTACTCGTCAGCAATTGACGGTAAGTGATGGTCGCTGGAGCTGGCCGTATGCAGGTTTTCCCCTTAGTGGACGGCTGGGGGTCAAAGTCGATAACTGGCAGGCCGGGCTTGAGAACGCATTAGTCAGTGGTCGGCTGAGTGTGCTGACCCAGGGAAAAGCGGGTAAGGGCAATGCGGTGCTTAATTTTGGCCCAGGAAAATTAAGCATGGATAACAGTCAGATGCCACTGCAGCTGACCGGTGAAGCGAAACAGGCGGATCTTATTTTATATGCCCGCTTACCGGCACAGCTAAGCGGAAGTCTGGCTGACCCAACGCTGGCCTTTGAGCCTGGCGCGTTATTACGTTCAAAGGGGAGAGTCATCGATTCACTGGACATCGATGAAATCCGCTGGCCTTTAGCGGGGGTAAAAGTCACCCAACGTGGTGTTGACGGTCGCTTGCAGGCTATTTTGCAGGCGCATGAAAATGAACTGGGTGACTTTGTGCTGCATATGGATGGTCAGGCGAACGATTTTCTCCCTGATGCAGGACGCTGGCAGTGGCGTTACTGGGGAAAAGGCAGTTTTACCCCGATGAATGCCACCTGGGATGTTGCAGGAAAAGGTGAGTGGCATGACAGCACGATTACGCTTACCGATCTTTCGACCGGTTTCGACCAGTTGCAATATGGCACGATGACGGTGGAAACGCCGCGCTTAATTCTTGATAAACCCGTTGTCTGGGTACGCGACACTCAGAATCCGTCTTTTAGTGGTGCGCTTTCGCTGGATGCAGGGCAAACGCTTTTCACGGGGGGCAGCGTGTTACCGCCATCAACCTTAAAATTTAGTGTTGAAGGGCGCGAACCAACTTATTTCCTCTTCAAAGGAGATTTACATGCTGGCGAGATTGGTCCGGTACGGGTAAATGGTCGCTGGGACGGTATTCGTCTGCGCGGTAACGCCTGGTGGCCTAAACAATCACTCACTGTATTTCAGCCGCTGGTGCCACCTGACTGGAAGATGAACCTACGCGATGGCGAGCTATATGCTCAGGTAGCCTTTTCCGCTGCGCCTGATCAAGGCTTCCGTGCGGGGGGGCATGGCGTATTAAAAGGTGGCAGTGCCTGGATGCCTGATAACCAGGTCAACGGCGTCGACTTTGTACTACCGTTCCGTTTTGGCGACGGTGCGTGGCACCTGGGGACGCGGCGACCTGTATCATTACGTATTGCTGAAGTGGTTAACCTTGTGACGGCAAAAAATATCACTGCCGATCTTCAGGGACGTTATCCGTGGACCGAAGACGAACCCTTGCTACTGACCAATGTGAGTGTTGATGTTTTAGGCGGTAACGTGCTGATGAAACAATTACGTATGCCGCAGCACGATCCGGCGCTATTGCGCCTGAATAATCTCTCATCCAGTGAACTGGTTAGCGCCGTCAACCCGAAACAATTCGCTATGTCAGGGGCATTTAGTGGTGCCTTGCCATTATGGCTGAATAATGAAAAATGGATTGTAAAAGATGGTTGGCTGGCAAACTCAGGCCCCATGACTTTACGTCTGGATAAAGACACGGCGGATGCAGTAGCAAAAGACAATATGACCGCCGGAACCGCTATCAACTGGTTGCGCTATATGGAAATTAGCCGTTCATCGACAAAAATTAATTTAGATAATCTCGGTGTATTAACCATGCAGGCAACGATCAGCGGTAATAGTCGGGTTGATGGCAAAACAGGCACTGTGAATCTTAATTACAGTCACGAAGAGAATATTTTTACGTTATGGCGCAGTTTACGTTTTGGCGATAATCTCCAGGCGTGGCTGGAACAGAATGCCCGTATCCCGGAAAACGACTGCCCGTCAGGAAAAGAATGTGAGGAAAAACAATGAAAATAGTGATAGCCGCGCTCGCGTCCTCTTTTATGTTGGTTGGTTGCACTCCGCGCATAGAGGTGGCTGCGCCGAAGGAGCCAATCACCATTAATATGAACGTTAAAATTGAGCATGAGATCATCATCAAAGCGGACAAAGATGTTGAAGACCTGCTTAAAACCCGTAGCGATCTTTTTTGAGGTAATGATGAAAAGAACATTACTCGTAATAGTGTGGATTATTGGCCTGATGAGCAGCAGTGCGATGGCATTGACCCTGAATGAAGCCAGAAGTCAGGGGCGAGTCGGTGAAACGCTTAACGGTTACCTGGTGGCGCTGGAAACGGATGCCGAAACACAGGCATTGGTAAGAGATATTAATGAAGCTCGTAATCGTAGTTACCAGCAACTGGCAAAGCAGAATAATGTATCCACAGATGAGATAGCGAAACTGGCAGGGCAAAAACTTGTCGCTCGCGCGAAGCCGGGTGAATATGTACAGGGGATTAATGGTAAATGGCTGCGAAAATAAATTACTATTAGAAACAAAATATCTATATTGGCATTATTTTATAATACTGGGCATTATTAGAGTGTGACTCATTGTTATCAACATTCCTTATATATCCTTTTGTTATGTCTGTAAATAATTACAACTTATCATCAAAATAGATGTAATTTAATAATTTATTTTCTATGTGAATGAATTATTAATGTCTTTTTCTCTCCGGTTTTTAATTATTTATTTAAAATGATTTTCTCGCGGAATATAATTTAACACTGCTTCGTTGTTATTTCTGAACTGCTTTGCCTTAGTATTCGCCGTATGAATAAAATAATTTTTGTTTATTAAATGCTTCGTTGCAAGCATTTAGTTCTTTCTGTCTTTAAGTCTTGTGTAGTTTGTTATGCAAGAACTATTTTTAAGGAGTTATATATGCAAAGGAAAAAATTGTTGTCTGTCTGTGTTGCTATGGCGTTAAGTAGCCAGACATGGGCTGCGGATACCACCACAACCGAGTCAACAGACGAAACACGGAAATCCAGCAAAATATCCTGTCCGGCAAATATTCACACATTAAATAAAGAACAGCTTGAGAATTTACCGGCAGAATGTAGAGATCTTAAAGACAGTACCGTTTTACCCTGGGCTGCCGCTGGTCTGGCGGCGATAGTAACAGGTGTCGCGGTCTATGCCCTACACGATGATAATAATCACCATCACGACGATCAGTCTCCGGTGCCGGATGATGGCGGTAATACGCCAGTACCGCCGGATGATGGTGGAGATACGCCAGTACCGCCGGACGATGGCGGAGATACGCCAGTACCACCGGACGATGGTGGAGATACGCCAGTACCGCCAGATGATGGCGGAGATACGCCAGTACCGCCGGACGATGGCGGAGATACGCCAGTACCGCCAGATGATGGTGGAGATACGCCAGTACCGCCGGACGATGGTGGAGACACACCAGTACCACCGGATGATGGCGGAGACACGCCAGTACCGCCGGACGATGGCGGCGACACGCCAGTACCGCCGGATGATGGTGGAGATACGCCAGTACCACCGGACGATGGTGGAGATACGCCAGTACCGCCAGATG